>NZ_RZOT01000251.1:0-8346 GCF_003999085.1 Mesorhizobium sp. M4A.F.Ca.ET.090.04.2.1 | reverse complement strand
CACCGTCGCTTTCACCCGCCGCGAGGGCAATGAGCGCGTCGTCTGCGTCTTCAACCTGGGCAGCAAGCCGGCCGAGGTCGATCTCGGCGGCGGCTCGCTTCAGCCCTTGCCGGGGCACGGTTTTTCGAGCCAAGCTGGCGCCGGCTCCATCCGCCTTGGCGGCTACGGCGCCTGGTTCGGCCGCATCGACTGAGTTTTTGAAACGGACGTCATTGGGAGGAAATCATGGCCGATGTCACGCTGAGGCAAGTGAAGAAATCATACGGCAATCTCAACATCCTGCATGGCATCGACCTCGACATTAAGTCGGGCGAGTTCATCGTCTTCGTCGGCCCGTCCGGTTGCGGCAAGTCGACCTTGCTGAGGTCCATCGCCGGGCTGGAGGAGATCACCTCGGGCGAGCTCAAGATCGCTGGCGAGGTCGTCAACGACGTGCCGCCGTCGAAACGCGGCATCGCCATGGTGTTCCAGTCCTACGCGCTCTATCCGCACATGACCGTCTACGACAACATGGCCTTCTCGATGAAGATCGGCAAGGAAAGCAAGGCCGAGATCGACAAGCGGGTGCGGCAGGCGGCCGAGATCCTGCAGTTGACCAAATATCTCGACCGGCTGCCCAAGGCGATGTCGGGTGGCCAGCGCCAGCGCGTTGCCATTGGCCGCGCCATCGTGCGCAATCCGAAAGTGTTCCTGTTCGACGAGCCGCTGTCCAATCTCGACGCGGCACTTCGCGTCGCCACCCGCATCGAGATCGCCAAGCTGAAGGAATCAATGCCGAACACCACGATGATCTACGTTACCCACGATCAGGTCGAGGCGATGACGCTGGCCGATCGGATCGTGGTGCTGAAGGAAGGCCGCATCGAGCAGGTCGGCACGCCGATGGAGCTCTATAAGCGGCCCGGCAATCTGTTCGTCGCCCAATTCATCGGCTCGCCGGCCATGAACATTCTGCCGGCGAAGATCGAAAAGGCCGGCGATCCGAGCATCATCAGCCATGTCGGCGGCCGCAAGGCGACGGTTCCGATCGCGACCCCTGCCTCGGCGAATGGCGCGGCGGTAAGTTTCGGCGTGCGGCCGGAAGACCTGGCGATCGCTACCGGCACGGAGTATCTGTTCGAGGGAACGGTGGACTATGTCGAGCAGCTTGGCGAGGTCCAGCTCGTCTATGTCGACATCGGCCGCGCCGACCTGCCGCTGGTGACGAAACTGCCGGGCAATGTCGAGGTCAAGCGAGGTGCTGTGCTGCGGCTCAACGCCGATGCCGGCGATCTGCACATCTTCGATGCGGACGGCCACTCCTTCACGCTGCACATGGCGGCAGCGAAGGCGGCCTGAACTTCACGTTGGACAAAACAAGAGCGGCGGGCACTGCCCGCCGCTCTGGTACTCAGCCAGCCGGTAGAACCGGAATGGGCGGCTCTGTCCGGCTGTTAGCGGCCGAACAGGTTGCGATCGCTGCCCTGAGGGGCGGACTTCTCAACGTCGCCCGACGAGTTTAGCAGCTTGTAGACCGGCGAGCTGGTGTCGCGCGTCGAAGACGTCTGGGTGGTGTCGACGCCGGCGGCGGCCGGCCGCTGATTAATGTCAGTCCCGCCAACATTGTCATTGCGGGCATAGGCGCTGCCGGCGGCGATCAAAAGAGCGGCGGCGGTAAGAGCAATCTTCTTCATTTCTGGTACTCCTGAATCTGCATCGGAGCGGCGAGACTGTCCGCCGCGTCCATCTTCCGTTGGAGCGTGGTCCGGATCGGCCTAGTTGTTGCCGAAGAGGTTGCGGTCGCTGCCCTGGTCGGCGGGCTTCTCGGCGGCCGGCTGCGACTGCTTGATCGAAGCCGTGTACGAGCTGTCGACCGCGGTGGCCGGCTGGTTGGCACCGTCGGAACCGAAGTGGTCGCTGCCGGCTGCGAAAGCGCCGCCCGAGATGGCCAGGAGGGCTGCGGTGGCAAGGATGATTTTCTTCATCTTAGTGTTCCTGAATTTCTGAGGATCCCGAGCGGCGGGCATCGCCCACCGCGGTCAGGGATCGTGTGTTAGTTGTTGCCGAACAGGTTGCGGTCCGAGCCCTGTGCCGGCGTCTGAGCGGCCGGTTCCGACTTCTTGACCGAAGCCGTGTACGAGCTGTCGACGGCAGCGGCGGGCTGATTGGCACCGTTCGAACCGTAGTGGTCGCTGCCACCAGCAAAGGCGCTGCCGGAAATGGCCAGAAGGGCGGCGGCAGTAAGAACAATCTTTTTCATTTTTAGTACTCCAGTATATTTTTCCGTCCGTCTAGCGGCGTGTCTTGGGAGGAAAGCGCGTCGTTCGGACAGCCCCGATGTGGGAGAGCCCCTTCCCGGTTTCCAATCACGAAGTTGTTTCGCCTGGACCATGACTCTGCACCTTGAAATTGTGCCACGGCCTCCCACACGTATTGTATTGTAAAGCAATATCAATATGTTATCCGAATGGCCCATCGACCCAGTTGACGATTTGGAAGATCTGCGTTCACACGGTCCTGCACGCATTGTCAACAGAAACGAACCGTTCGGTTCGATTTTAGAATCTCCTAATGGTCACTTTTCTATACTGTTAACCAATTCAGACCCGGTCAGCGGTCGATATGAAGGCGTTTCCAGCGCGCGATTCGGATCGCCCCCGAGGACGGCAATTCGGCGCCAGCGTGCCGCGAACCCGAAACGCGTGTCGCGCCCGCACGGATGCGATGTCGTTTTCGTACCGACGGTCCGCCGGCCTTAGTGATTAGATCAGGCCATCTCAGGTGCCGACCCGTGACGACGGGACGGAGAATTGGGAAGCCGGTCAAATTCCGGCGCTGCCCCCGCAACGGTGGTGGAGTTCAAGTCGCGACGGGAGACCACTGGGCCATCTGGCCTGGGAAGGTGTCGCGCCCGCCCGCAAGGGCACTCCAGAGCCCGGAAACCAGCCCGAGATTTCTAGGCTCGACTGATCGCGGTGGGCGGTCAAGAGGCGGATGGCGCGCGCCTGGCCCTGCCGGTGGCCGCCGTTCCTCTCCATCACCACCAGTTCAGTCCTTGATGCGACCGACGCGAGGGACAGGACATGGATGCGCGCAACGACATGCTGAGGCACCTGCATAACCGCAGGCAGGGCTTTTCGCTCGAACAGCCTTTCTACACCGACCCGGATTACTTCAAGCTCGACATGGAACTAATCTGGTATCGCGACTGGCTGTTCATCGGGCACGATTGCGAACTGCCGAAGCCGGGCAGCTACATCACCGCGCAGATCGGCGATTATCCGGTGGTCCTGGTCCGCGACCAGCAAGGCAGGATCAACGCCTTCCATAATTCCTGCCGCCATCGCGGCAGCCGCGTCTGCAACGCCGAGAAGGGCACCGCGGCGAAGCTCGTCTGCCCTTATCATCAATGGACCTACGAACTCGACGGCAGGCTGCTGTTCGCCCGCCAGATGGCGGATGGCTTCGACAAGAGCCAGTTCGGCCTGAAGCCGGTCGCCTGCGAGAGCGTCGGCGGCTACATCTTCATCTGCCTGGCGAAGGAGCCCGCCGATTTTGCGCCGATGCGCGCCATGATCGAACCCTATCTCCTGCCGCATCGATTGACTGAGGCGAAGGTCGCTTTCGAATCGACCATCGTCGAGAAGGGCAACTGGAAGCTGGTCTGGGAAAACAACCGCGAGTGCTACCACTGCGCCGGCAATCATCCCGAACTCTGCAAGACCTTTCCCGAGGCGCCGACGGTGACCGGCGTGCATGGTGCCGAAAGCGATCCCGAGATGCAGGCGCATTGGGCGAAATGCGAGGCGGCGGGCCTGCCGAGCAAGTTCCGCATAGACCCCGCCGGTCAGTATCGCGCCACCCGCGCCCCGCTCTTGCGCGATGCCGTCAGCTACACGATGAGCGGCAAGCGCGCGGTGAGGAAGAACCTATCCACGAGCGTCTCGGCGGACCGCATCGGCACGCTGATGCATTACCACTATCCGACGACCTGGAACCATATCCTGATCGACCATGCCGTCACCTTCCGGGTGCTGCCGATCAGCGCCACCGAAACCGCGGTGACGACGAAATGGCTGGTCCACAAGGATGCGGTGGAAGGCGTCGACTACGATCTTGCCGAACTCACCCATGTCTGGACCGAGACCAACGACCAGGATCGCCGCATCGTCGAGGAAAATGCTTTCGGCATCCTGTCGCCGGCCTATGAACCCGGCCCCTATTCGGAGCAGCATGAGGGCGGCGTCATCCAGTTCGTCGAATGGTACGCCTCCTTCATGGGCCCGCGCCTTGCCGAAGGCGGCCAGCCGACGCTGCGCAGTGTTGCCTAGCACATGGCGCCCAAAAGTGTTGAGCGGTTTTGGCATCACGACATGTGCAGAATGAAAAGGACCAAGGGATGAACGCGATGACCGATCTCGGCCTCTATCGCCATCTCGACGAGATGGCGCCCTGGAACGACCGGCTGCAGGTGCTGGAGGTGATCGGCGTCAGCGACGAGGCGCCGGACGTCAAGACCTTCACCTTCCGCTCCGACAACCAGACCTGGTTCCGCTACAAGCCCGGCCAGTTCGTGACGCTGGAACTGCCGGTCGCCGACGGACCGCTGATGCGCACCTACACGATGTCCTCGTCGCCGTCGCGGCCGTTCTCGATCGCGGTGACGGTGAAGGCGCAGGCCGGCAGCATCGGCACGCGCTGGATGTTCGACAATCTCAAGCCCGGCGCCCATGTGAAGGCCTATGGCCCGGCCGGCGATTTCTCGCTGCACAGCCATCCGGCGGCCAAGTACCTGTTCATCTCTGCCGGCTCCGGCGTCACGCCGATGATGTCGATGCTGCGCTGGCTGAACGACTGCGCGCCCTGGACCGATGTCGGTTTCGTCAACTGCGCGCGCAGGGCGGAAGAGATCATCTTCCGCAAGGAGCTTGAATTGCTGGGCAGTCGCATGCCCGGCCTGTCGCTCGGCTTCATGATCGAGGAACGCTCCATCCGCGAGGGCTGGTTCGGTCACATGGGGCGGATCGACGCCATAAGGCTTCCGCTTCTGGCACCTGACTACCGCGAGCGGGAAATCTTCTGCTGCGGCCCCGACCCGTTCATGCGCGCCGTCCGGCAGATGCTGGAGGCCGCCGGCTTCGACATGGCCAAATACCACCAGGAAAGCTTTGCCGCGCCGGTGGTGGAGGAAGTGCCGGCGCCGTTCGCGCTGCCGACCGACGGCGGCATCGAGATGCCCGTCGAGGCCGCGACGCCGGTTCGCTTTTCACTTTCCGATGTCGATGCCGAATGCATCGCCGGGCAAACCGTGCTGCAGACGGCGCGCGCCTCTGGCGTCAGGATCCCGGCCGCCTGCGAATTCGGCCTGTGCGGCACCTGCAAGGTGAAGAAGGTGTCCGGCGAGGTCGAGATGAGTCACAATGGCGGCATCCTCGATCACGAGATCGCCGACGGCTTCATTCTCGCCTGCTGCTCGAGGCCGATGACGGCGCTGGAAATCGAGGCCTGATCCACCCTATAGAACCCCAAAAGTGGCAGGCGTCTCGCTGTGTTCATCGTCTTGCCAAGCTGGAACCGAGTGTTTACAGGCGTTCCTCGGGGGGAGCACCGCGGTACCGCGGTTGCTTGAGCTATGAAGTGGGGCAAGAACAATGCGGGCAGCGGATGTCTACGCTGTTGCGAGCAAGGATATCGTTTTTGAATCCTTCGACGGCGAAGCCGTCGTGCTTGATCTCGCGAGCGGAAGGTATTTCGGTTTCTCCGATACGGGCAGCCGTATCTGGCAAGCGCTGTCGTTGGGCGTGCCGGCCCCGGTGCTGGTCGGACTGGCCGCGGGAACGGCGACGATAGGATTGGTCGAACTCGAAAGCTTCATCGCGCAGCTCATCGATTTCGGCCTGCTGGCGCCAGCCCCGGATGCGTCGGCGCAGCCGCTGCCGAGCGGGCTGCCGGCCGAGCTTGCCGCGTCCCGCGAACCCCTGAAGGTTGACGTCCACGACGATCTTGCCGATCTCATCATGGTCGATCCGATCCATGAGGTCGAGGAACCCTTGGGCTGGCCCGCGGTCAAGCACGCGTCGTGAGACATCCGGGAGCGGCCGATCGCATTGGCGACGGTGCGCGGGAACAGGCCATGTCGCAGGTCACCCTCGGAAGCTTGCCGGACTATGCGCGCCAGGTTTTGGCCATGGCCGAGAGTGCGGCCGCCAGCTATTCCGTCACGCGGGATGTCCGTTTGCCCCGGTTGGACATGGCTGTCCATCTCACGCCCGGCCCCTTCGCGGATGCCATCGACCGCGGCCTTGTTCCGGCCGGCGGTGATCGGCAAGCGTCGGGCGTATGCCGCATCCTCATCGCCCATCCAGGCATCGGTAACATCGCCGCTCCGGCGAAATGGGGCGAGGCGCAGTTCGCCCCGCACGCCTTTGCCTCCCGGCTTGCCGACGCCGGGCTGCGCGGCTGCTACTTCCACGACCTCGACTTTTGGCAGGTATACGATCCCAAGCGCCGTGTCGGCGCGCAATTGATGCGCTCCGCCGACGGCTTTCCGCCCTGGGAGCCGGGCGCGCCGCTGCGCGCCTTTCTGCATTGGGACTATGCGGCGCGCGGCATGCGGCTTGCGCATGCCGGCACGCTGGGCATCGGCGGCAAGGGCATCCTGCTTGCCGGCGCCGGTGGAGCAGGAAAATCGGGAACCGTCGTCGCCGGCCTGCTCAACGGCCTGGACAGCGTCGGCGACGACTATGTGCTTATCGACAGGACGGATGAGGGGGTAAGGGCGTATCCGCTGTTTTCCACCCTCAAGCAGGATCCCGAGGGTTTCGAACGGCTTGGCCTCAGGCAGCGGCTGAAATCCTATGGTCCGCTGAACTGGCAGGGCAAGCATCCGTTCCGCATCGATGACGTCGCGCCCCGGCCGCTGCCGGCAAGTCTGGACATCGCAGCGCTGGTGGTGCCACATATCGGCGGTGGTGGGACAAGCTCGGTCATGCCCTTGTCGCGCAAGGACGCCATGATTGCGTTGGCGCCGTCCGGCATCGCTCAGATGCCTGGCGAGCGCGAAGGCGGCTTTCGCTTTTTCAGCGATCTTACCCGCCTTTTGCCATGCTACCGTCTGGCGCTGGGGACGCGCCCGGAGGAAATCGCTGCCACGGTTTCCGGGTTTCTCGCGCGAGGCTCCGCATGAAGCTGAGCGTGAATATGCCAGTCCATAACCGCGAGAAGTATGTCGGCGCTGCGCTGCGCTCGCTGCTCAGGCAGCGCGACGGTGCCGATCTCGACATCATCGTCATCGACGACGGCTCGATCGACGGCTCGGTTGAGGTGGTGCGCTCGATGATGAGCGAAGCATCCTGCATCCGCCTTTTCCAGCAGCCCAATATGGGCGTCACCAAGGCGCGCAACGCCGGCCTCCGGCAGCTCCTGCCACAGACCGGCTTTGTCTCCTTCCTCGATTCGGACGACATCTCGCCGGCCGGCCGCTTCAAGGACGATTTGGCGCTTTTCGAAACCGATCCCGGTCTCGATCTGACCTATTCGCTGATGACCCTGGCCGACAATCTGGACGACGAGACGCTGGAGCCGGCGGCCGACAGCCACTGCGTGACCGTGCGCGGAATCCATCTGTCGGCCGGGATATTCACGCGCCGGCTTGTCGATCGGATCGGTGACTTCGACACCGATTTCAGCCAGGCCGAAGACACCGACTACCTGCTGCGCACTTTCGAGAGCGGCCCGAACTATGTCATGCCCGATACGGTGGGGCTCTATTACAGGCGCCATCCCGGCAACATGACCAGGGAGCCTGATATTCCCCGTCGCGAGTTCATGCGCGCGCTCCACAAATCGATGAAGCGGCGCCGGGCCGACCCGTCGCTGTGTGCGATCGACAAGATCTTTGAGGTCAAGGATCTCGCGGATTGGCGGTTCATGTGATGGCTGGCTACGGCGTCGTCATTCCGGCCTTCAACGCGGCCGCCACCATTGCCGATACGCTGCGCTCGGTGGCCGCACAGACGATCGCCGCCGACGCCGTCGTGGTCGTCGACGACGGTTCGACCGATGATCTCGAGGCGGCGATCGCCATTGCGGACATCCCCGTCAGGCTGCTGCGCCAGGACAACGCCGGCCCCGGCAACGCGACGACCAGGGGCATGGCGGCGCTGTCGACGCCGTTTATCGCGACGCTCGACGCTGATGACCTGTGGCTGCCGACCAAGATCGAATTGCAGCTCGCGCATCTTGAACGATCTCCGCGAACGGCGGGCGTTTTCGCCCATGCCCGCAATTTCCGCCAGGACCGGCCCGATCTGCCGGAGGCGGGCACGACGCCCGGCTGGTTTCGCACGACGATGGTGATCCGCCGCG
>NZ_RZOT01000250.1:0-8369 GCF_003999085.1 Mesorhizobium sp. M4A.F.Ca.ET.090.04.2.1 | reverse complement strand
CCACGATAGAAGCTCGGCCATGATGGCGCCAAGCATCGGGCCGCTGAAGGCGGCGACGCCCCAGATCGCCGACATGATGCCGAAAAGCTGCGGCCAGATGTTGCGCGGGAACAGCCGCTCGACCGAGACGAAGGCCAGCGACACCAGCGCGCCGCCGCCCAGCCCCTCGACCAGCCGCCCGGCAAGAAAGAGTGGCATCGAGGGTGCGGTGGCGCAGATCAGCGCGCCGGCAGCATAGAGCAAGGCGGCAACCATCATGTTGGAGCGCAGCGCCACATAACTCACCAGCCGTCCGGCGGCGGCGCCGGCGACGATGGCGCCAAGCTCGTAGATCGCCAGCGACCAGCCGACCAACTGCACGCCGGCCAGTTCGCCGACCATGGCCGGCATCACCGTCGCCACCATCGTCTCGTTGGTGGCGTGCAGCAGGATGCCGAGGCTGATGAAGCAAAAGCGCGCCAGGTCACCGCTCGCCCACAGCGCCCGCCAGTCCACCCTGCTATTGGCCACCTTGTTGCCGCCCGTCTTGTTGCCGCTTGCCGCCGTCACATCGATCTCCTGCTTGCCATTCGCACCCTCATCCGCAATCAAAAGGGCGCCAGATCCAGTTCGGCAGAGCTTGTAGAACCTCAAGCGCGGTTGAGCTCAAGAGGCCTTTTCAGGAATGTCGTGGCGAGCGTCGCGAAGCCAGGCAGAAGCCCAGCGGCCTTGATTGACAGGTCTCAATTCTCGGTGCTGCGCAGTTGGAACTGGGCGACGCCGATGGCGATGTTGATGCCGCTTTGTGTCTGCACGCTGAGCGGCTGCAAGGTGAAGGCCTGCGCGGAGCCGCCGACCAGGAGGTTGGCGCCGGCGCCGACCGCAGCCGTCAACTCGGCGCTGGCGCCGACATAATCTCCGGCGAGCGCGCCCGGCGCGTAGATGTTCTTCAACGGCGTCAGCACCAGCCACCGCATCACGCTCTGCTTTGTGGTGCCGATGTCGAGCCCGTATTTGTTGACGGCGCCGAAATAGGCTTCCGGCGCAAAGGTCTTATCCGCCGGAGTGAAGGTGCAACTCAGGTCCTTGCTCGAACCGAAGATGAAGCCGGTGCCGCCGCCAATGGCGCAATCGAGCACGCCGAGCTCCACGCCTTGGTCTTGGGCATGGGCTGTTCCCGCACAGCCGGCAGCGGCAATGACAGCGGCGATGATGGTCTTCTGCATGGCGGTCCCCCAGAAAGCGTGCGGCGCGAAACAGTACCCTGTTCCGCGCCGCACGTAAGGGAGCAACTGCGCCTTATTTGAAGGAGTGGACCAGCTCCAGCGAGGTCACCGCGACCGCCAGATTGACGCCGGTCTGCGCCTGGACGCTGAGCGGCTCCAGCATGAAGGCGCTGTTCAGCCCGCCAACCAGAAGATTGGCGCCGCCCCCGGTGACGACGCTGGCCTCGGCGTTGACGCCGTAGTAGTTGCCGGCAAGGTCGCCCTCGTCATGGCTGCGGGTGGCGGCCAGAACCGCCCAGGCAAGCTGGCCCTGATGCGTCTGGCCTACATCGACGCCGAGCTTGGAGATCATCCCGGTATACTGCTCGGACGGCCCATGATGATAGGGGCGGAAGGTGCAGGACACGCCCTTGTTCGACGTGATGACGTACCCGACGCCGCCGTCGATGGTGCAATCAAGCGTGCCGAGCCGCAGCGTCCCGGCGCTGACGGGGAACGCGAGGACCGTGGCGGCAAGCGCGGCGGCGGCACAGGCAAGGGTTCTGATCATTGGAAAGGTCCTTTCGCAAATTTGGCCCCGATTAACGGTCGAGGTGCGCGGAGCGTTCCGCTGAAAACTTGGCGCGAACATGGCAAGGGTTAACGCTTGCCCCGGCGGTCAGCATGGGTGGCCGCGGTTTTCATCGCCGACCACGGCTTGCAGGTTTTCAAGCGCCGGTAGCTGAAGGTCGTCGATCGAGCGGAGCGCTCAGTCGGCCGCGTCGCGCGGCGCGCCGGCTGGGTATCAGCTGGCGCTGGCGGTGTTGGTGCGCGACAGGCCGTCCTTGGCCGGCTGGTAGGTCGGATCGAGATGCACCGCCTCGCGGTAGGATTTCGCCGCCCGCGCCTTGTCGCCGCGCCGCTCGTAGATCAGCGCCTGGTTGGCCCAGGCCTCGGCGTTCTTGCCGTCGAGCTTGATGGCCATGTTGAAGTCGGAGAAGGCGTTGTCCTCGTCGTTCATGGCGAGGTAGGAGAGACCGCGGCCGTTGTAGGGCTCGGCCGCGTCCGGCGCCAGCGAGATGGCGGTCGAGAAATCCTCGATGGCGAATTTGTGCTGGCCCTGGCTTTGATAGATCAGGCCGCGATTGTGGTAGGCGCGCGCATCGGTCGTATCGAGCTGGATCGCCTTCTGGAAGTCGTTGAAGGCTTCCTGGGTCCGACCCGCCTTGCGGTAAAGATTGCCGCGGCCGATATAGGCGGCGTCGTAATTGGCGTTGATCTGGATCGATCGATTGTAGTCGGCCAGCGCCGCCGCCTGGTTGCCGAGGAAGCGCTGGATAAGCGCGCGATTCGAATAGGCCTGGTAGAAATTCGGATTAAGCTGGATGGCGGTGTCGAAGTCCTTCAGCGCCGCCTGGTACTGGCCGCCGCGGCCGTAGGCCGAACCGCGCACATTGTAGCCTTCGGGATCCTGCGGGTTGCGCTGGATCACGGCCGACAGCGAGGAGATGTTCTCGGTCGAGCCTTGCGCCTTATCGATGTTGTTGAATTCGCCGGTCGGGGCCGTCTGGCATGCGGCAAGCGCCAGGCCCGAGAGCAGGGCCGCCGTCAGGGCGAAGCCGCGAAAAGCGGTTTTGCGCTCCACGGAAATTGCGTTCATCACTGTCCTCACTGCCGCCGCGCCGTCAGGTCCGTTCCCTCTCCGAACCGGTCCAAAATCAAACAAAAAGGTGGCGGCGATTCCGCATCGCGCCACCCTTGGGTATCCTTCGAAAAGGACGAAAAATTGGCGGTATCAGCGCGGCGAACGCGCAGCACCTGCGGCGCCAGCCGGAGCCGGACGCGGGGTCATCGGCAGCAGGCCTTCGCGCTGGGCGCGCTTGCGGGCCAGCTTGCGGGCGCGGCGCACGGCTTCCGCCTTTTCGCGGGCGCGCTTCTCGGAAGGCTTCTCGTAGTGACCGCGCATCTTCATTTCGCGGAAAATGCCTTCGCGCTGCATCTTTTTCTTCAGCGCGCGGAGCGCCTGGTCAACATTGTTGTCGCGGACGAGTACCTGCACGGGCAATCCTGTCTTTCGGGTTTGATATCAACAGGCAAACGGCCATAGCCGCTATGCCTCCGCGGCGAGTTGCACCGCGAATTGTGGCGGCTGATAGCAGAATCAGGCCGTCCTGTCCACTGCCGAATGCAATCCGGCCGCCCCAAATTGCAACCGGCCGCCGCCGGCCGGCGCTTAGCTAGGCGGTTGCCAGGTGAAGGCGGGCGAAATCCTCGAAGAATTCGCCGTAGTCGCAGGTTATTTCCTCGCCGGCGGCGATGTCGCAGGTCGCGGTCGCGCCGCCATATTGCGAGAAGTCGGTGTTCGGCCGCTCGGCATGGTTCATGAAACGGCCATTGTCGACCTCATAGACCATGAAGCCAGGCCGGTCGGGGCTGGGATAGGCGTAGCGGTCGAGCAACTCTTTCAGATGCGGAGGGGCCGCCTCGTATTTCTCGATCGGGATCAGCCGGTCGAAATCGGGATCGAGGCGCCAGATCGAGGCCCCCTTGCGGATCGGCTCGGCGGCGAAAACGCCGACGCCTTCGATGGCGCTCTGGGCGACGTAGGTCCTGATCAGCAGCATCTTTTCCGATCCGTTTTCGACGGGAAAACGGAATCGTCAAATTGCGCCGAAATGCAAGGCTGCTTCGCGACTTTTTCGGCTGGCGGGCAGTGCTATGTCCGTCAATCCCTTCACGTCCGGTTGATCGAGACGCCGCCATCGGCAAACAGCGCGGTGCCGGTGGTGAAGCTCGACGCATCGGAAGCGAGGTAAAGCGCCGAGCGGGCGATCTCTTCAGGTTGGGCGACGCGCTTCAACGCATGCAGGTTTTCGACGAACGTCCGCGATTCAGGGGTCTTGAATGTTGCCGCCGGCGTATCGGTGCCGCCCGGCAGCAGCGCGTTCACCCGCACCCCTCGCGGTCCGTACTCGGCGGCCAGCACTTGCGTCAATCAAACCGGCCTTGCTTGCGGCGTAGCTGGTCATGCCGGGCATGCCGACGGTGTGACCGACAAAAGTGGACGTGAAAATCAGCGAACCGCCACCCCGCTCGACCATCGCCGGCACCTGGTATTTCGCGCCGAGAAACGCGCTGGTGAGGTTGGTGTCGAGCGTCTCGCGCCAGTCGTCGAGCGACAGGTCGGAAATCGCCCCCATCTGGCCGACAGCGCCGACATTGTTGAAGGTGATGTCGAGGCCGCCGAACCTGTCGACCGCGAGATTGACGAGGGCTTTTGCGAAGGCTTCGTCGCGCACGTCGCCGGCCAGCGCGACCGCCGTGCCGTCGGCGTCCTCGATCTCGCCGACAATCCTGTCGAGCTCCGCCTGTCGGCGGGCGGCGACGATCAGCCGGGCACCCTGTTCGGCGAAAAGTTTCGCAGTGGCGCGGCCGATGCCGGAACTGGCGCCGGTGACGATGGCGACCTTGTCTGTCAGTGCGAACATCTTCTGAGCATCCTTCTTTCGTGCCGGCCTTGCCAGCGATCGGACGCTTGGTCGCAAATGGCGGCGGTCCGAGCCACCCGAAAGCTGCATTGGGGTTTGTGCCGCGTGGCTTGGTGCTCGCCTGTGGATGTCACGGCGCAAAACGGCAAGCGCCGTCGCAAACAGCGCAAGGATGGCAGCGCGGTTTCGCTAGTGATACTCCTCGCGTGCCGAGGCGGGGATGCCCGGCCGCAAATCCGCGAAAGCTACTGGCGCGAGGCCTGGAACGTGAAGAAATATTCGGTATTCGCCATTGCCCGCGAGGCCATGCGCGGCCACAAGGGCTGGGAAGAGCAATGGTCTTCGCCGGAGCCGAAGAAGGAATACGACGTCATCATCGTCGGCGCCGGCGGCCATGGCCTGGCGACGGCCTACTACCTGGCCACCGTGCACGGCATCACCAATGTCGCGGTGCTGGAGAAGGGCTGGCTCGGCGGCGGCAACACCGGCCGCAACACCACCATTATCCGCTCCAACTATCTCTATGACGAGAGCGCCGGCATCTATGACCATGCGCTGAAGCTGTGGGATGGGCTCTCGCAGGAGCTCAACTACAACGTCATGTACTCAGCGCGCGGCGTGATGATGCTCGCGCACAATGTGCACGACATCCAGGTGCTGAAGCGCCATGTGCACGCCAACCGCCTCAACGGCATCGACAATGAATGGCTGACGCCGGAGCAGGCGAAGGAGTTCTGCCCGCCGCTCAACATCTCCAAGGATGCGCGCTATCCCGTGGTGGGTGCGGCCCTGCAGCGGCGCGGCGGCACCGCGCGTCACGACGCCGTCGCCTGGGGCTATGCCCGCGGCGCCTCGGCGCGCGGCGTCCACATCATCCAGAATTGCGAGGTCACCGGCGTCAAGCGGGCGCCGAACGGCGCGGTCATGGGCGTCGACACGACGCGCGGCTTCATCGGCGCCAAAAAGGTCGGCGTGGTCGCGGCCGGCCACTCCTCCGTCATCATGGATATGGCGGGCGTGCGCATGCCGCTGGAAAGCTATCCGCTGCAGGCGCTGGTCTCGGAGCCGGTCAAGCCGGTCGTGCCCTGCGTGATCATGTCGAACACGGTGCACGCCTATATCTCGCAGTCGGACAAGGGCGAGCTGGTGATCGGCGCCGGTACCGACCAATATGTCTCCTATTCGCAGACCGGCGGCCTGCACATATTGCAGCATACGCTCGACGCCATCTGCGAGATGTTCCCGATCTTCACGCGCATGAAGATGCTGCGCTCCTGGGGCGGCATCGTCGACGTAACGCCGGACCGCTCGCCGATCCTGGCCAAGACGCCGGTCAAGGGCCTCTATGTCAATTGCGGCTGGGGCACGGGCGGCTTCAAGGCGACGCCGGGCTCGGGCCATGTCTTTGCGCATACGATTGCCAAGGACGATCCGCACCCGATCAACGCGCCCTTCACCATCGAGCGCTTCCGCACCGGCCGTCTGATCGACGAGGCCGCGGCGGCGGCGGTGGCGCACTGATGGTTGCCGAAAGGCTTTGCGACCAACCGGCCACCGGCCTCGGCGAATTGTAGGAAACAACAGATGCTTCTCATCCGCTGCCCCTATTGCGAGGAAGAGCGCCCGGAACTCGAATTCCGCAACGCCGGCGAGGCGCATATCGCGCGCTCGACCAACATGGCCGGCGAAAGCGACGACGATTTCGAGAAGTTCTTCTTCATCCGTTCGAACCCCAAGGGCGTGATCTATGAGCGCTGGCGGCACATGCATGGCTGCGCGCGCTTCTTCAACGCCGTACGCGACACCGTCACCGACAAGTTCATCATGACCTACAAGGCCGGCGAGCCGAAGCCCGCGAAGCTGCCGGGAGCCTCGAAATGACCCCCTCCTTCCGAATTTCCGGCGCTGGCCGCCTCAAGCAGGCAAAGACTGCTCGCTTCAGCTTCGACGGCCAGGCCTATACCGGTGTCGAGGGCGATACGCTCGCTTCCGCGCTGCTCGCCAACGGCGTCCATCTCGTCGGTCGTTCGTTCAAGTATCACCGGCCGCGCGGCTTCCTTTCCGCCGGCGCCGAGGAGCCGAACGCCCTGGTGCAGATCGTGCGTGACGACGCGCGCAAGACGCCGAATGTGCGCGCGACCGTGCAGGAGCTCTATGACGGGCTCACCGCCAACTCGCAGAACCGCTGGCCGTCGCTCGCTTTCGACGTCGGCGCGGTCAACGACATCGCCTCGCCGCTGTTCTCGGCCGGTTTCTACTACAAGACCTTCATGTGGCCGAAGGCGGCCTGGAAGAGCCTCTACGAGCCGAAGATCCGCGCCGCGGCAGGTCTCGGCGTTTCGCCGGACAAGCCGGACCCCGACCACTATGGCGCGCGCTATGCCCATTGCGAGGTGCTGGTGCTGGGCGGCGGTGCGGCCGGCATCGCGGCGGCACTTGCCGCCGCCGAGACTGGCGTCAGGGTGATCCTCGCCGACGAGCAGGCCGAGTTCGGCGGCAGCCTGCGCTTCGAGGCCGGCGCCAGGATTGACGGCGAGGACGGCTTTGCCTGGGCTCAAGGCGCGATCGCGAAGCTCAAGGCGATGGACAATGTCCGTTTGCTGACGCGCACGACGGCTTTTGGCTATTATGCGCAGAATTTCGTCGGGCTGGTCGAGCGGGTCAGCGACCATTTGCAGAACCCCGGCCGCGAACTGGCGCGCGAGCGTCTCTGGCAGGTCCGCGCCAGCCGAGTCGTGCTGGCGACCGGCGCCATCGAACGCCACATGGTGTTCGCCGACAACGACCGTCCAGGCGTCATGCTGGCCTCGGCCGCGCGCACCTATCTCAACCATTACGGCGTCGCCGTCGGCAGGAATGTCGGCGTCTACACGGCAAACGATTCCGCCTACGCGGCGGCGATCGACCTGAAGAAGGCCGGCGTCAACATCGCCGCTATCGTCGATCTGCGCGACAACCCGACCGGGGCGGCGATCGACGAGGCGCGGGGGCTCGGCATCGAGATCAATTTCGGCCGTGCGGTGGTCCGCGCCGGCGGCAAGCTGCGCGTATCGTCGATGACCGTCCAGCCGAAGAATGGCGGCGGCGAACGCACCATCCCGGTCGACGCGATCCTGATGTCGGCCGGCTGGACGCCGTCGGTGCATCTGTTCTCGCAGTCGCGCGGCAAGGTCGCCTTCAACGAGGAGACACGGCGCTTCGTGCCGGGAACCTACGCGCAGGACTGCGTCTCGGTCGGCGCCTGCAACGGCACGGATGGCCTCGACGCGACGGTCGACGAGGCCTATGCGGCCGGCGCCAAGGCGGCGAAGGAGGCCGGCGGCAAGGCGGGTAAAGGCGCCAAGCCGAAGGTCGATGCCGGCGAGAGCTGGTCGCGCGGCATGCTGGGCGCCGCGCCCGGCGCCGGACAGGGCACGACGGTCAAGGCCTTCGTCGATTTCCAGAACGACGTCACCGCCAAGGACATCCGCCAGGCGGTGCATGAAGGCATGCACTCGATCGAGCACGTCAAGCGCTTCACCACCAACGGCATGGCGACCGACCAGGGCAAGACGTCCAACATGCACGGCCTGGCGATTGCCGCCGAGACGCTCGGCAAGCCGATCCCGCAGGTCGGCCTCACCACCTTCCGCGCACCCTATACGCCGGTCACCTTCGGCTCGATCGTCGGCCATGCGCGCGGCGCGCTGTTCGACCC
>NZ_RZOT01000024.1:0-22103 GCF_003999085.1 Mesorhizobium sp. M4A.F.Ca.ET.090.04.2.1 | reverse complement strand
GGCCAGGGGCACGCTCGCCTGGCCTTGGCGGGTTCGATACCGGCTCGAAAGACATTCCGGACGCATTCAAGGTCGGGGCATCGCTGCCCTGACCTTGAATGCGAACCGTGCTTAGTCGGCGGCGATTGCCATACTTTCGCTTTCTACTTTGACCGTCGCCCGCAACGCTGCGGGAAGCCAGCCCTTGCCGTCCAGTTCCTTCTCGGCCTGCAAGAAGCTTCGGGTTTCGGGGCGCGTTCCACCGTCGGCCCACGACTTGCAAAAATGTTTGAGGATGCCTTCTCGCAAAGAGGAACGTCGGCTGGCAGGCCCGTGGCCCGGGACTGGGCGGCTGCCTTGGCCGAACTTGAAGCGAACCTCAAGCAGTGCTCCGCCAATTCCAGCCACTGGTCACTTGGCTCATCGCCGTGCCCTTGGTGCAAAATGGAAGGCGCCACTGGCGTCCCGCTGTTCTCAACCGTTGTTCCCGCCAGCGGGGCGACGCTTTTCGATATCGCCGGATTCCAGCGCAGGTGGACGCCATCCCGCATCCCGGGCCGGTGCCGACCGTCCCCGAGAAGAATGTGACACCAGATCCCAACGCCTTGAAGCTCAAGGGGCACGCGCGCCGCACCAACTTCCGGGCAGGAGTAGCGGCCGCAGTAGTCGGCGTCGCTGGCTTGATGATGGCGCAGATCTGGGTGCTGGGCATTGCCTTGGGGGTTTTTCTGGGGTTGAGAGGTTTCTTGAACAGGGACAGTGAGGCTGCGGAATACCGGCGCATCGCCGGCGAGGCCGCCACCCAGTGGAAAAACGCGCAAACCACGTGGATGCAGAGAGCCGGGCCGGATGCCTTCGACAGGCAAAAAACGGTGCTCGCCGGGCTCAGGCGCGAATGGGACATCTTACCTTCCAAACGGTAGCCAGGATCTCGGAGCTCGAGCGCAACCGCCGTCAGGCGCAACTGCACCGGTTCCTGGACAACTTTGAAATCTCATCGGCAAAGATCGAGAGCATCGGACCGGGAAAGAAACAGGTCCTGGAGTCGTATGGCGTCGAAACAGCGCTCGATGTCGAGAGGAACAAGCTCTACAGCGTGTCCGGATTCGAACCCAAAACGGCGCAGAAGTTGTTAAATTGGCGAAGGTCCGTCGAAGCCCGCTTTGTCTTCGATCCCTCACGCGCGATCGATCCACGCGATATCGCGCAGATTGACCAGGATATTCTCGGCGACCGCAAGCGGCTGCAGGGCGCCTTGGTTCTCGGTCTTGAGCAACTCAAGCAGACAAGAGCCCAGATTCTTGCCGCCCGTGAACACAGTCGCCCGGAAATGGAGCGGTTGGCATTGGATCAGTCGTCGGCAAACGTTGCCGCGATTTCAGGTTGAGACGGCTAACGCTGGATCGCCAATCAGGCTCGGTGGGTTTTGGCATACCTTCATCACCCCGGGTTGCGCGTCAGTGTGAAATACCCATTTCACCTTGTTGGAGGCCTCGACGATTTTGGCCGGTCGGAGCGCTGACTCGAAGGAGAGGTGAACGGCGGCTTTGCGCCTCATTCCAGCCGCTCGAATTGCCCAAGCCATTTCCTGAAAGCTGCCGATCCAGGGGATCCGTCTGGACGTCGATGGCAAGGGTGGTGGACGTACGGCTTCGCCACCAAGCAGGCCGCAACGGATTTCAGGATGTTACGGGTTAGGCGGTGACCCTTGGGCCACTCATGCAGCCATGTCTCATGCTGTCTCGAATCACGTTGTTGACGGTGCAAGCATCGCCGTCAAATCGCTCAGTCCGAGCGTGGCGGGCGCGCAACACTCAATCAGGTATAGCAGTCGCTAGGGCTATATGCATTTAGTGACACGGCCACCCGATCTTTGCGGTCGCAAGTCTTTACCAAGTGTCGTTTCTCGGCAAGGCTGATCATTGAGGCACTCACGCCGCGAGGATTGAAGAATGCTTAACCAGGCAGAAACACTCTACCCATCTCTGACCCCTCTTGCGGTCCAGGTCCGCTGGAAGGTTCCAACCGAATTTCCGGCGTGCCCGGACGAATTCACCGACGACGCCCTTCTTCTTTATGAATCGCGCCTCTCTTTCGGAAGTATCTTCGCGCGCAACCAGCTCTCCACGAGCCTCGTCGTCGACCGGAATCTCAAGGACGATGACCTGATCGTACTCACTCATTTTGCCGGCGACGCCATAAAGAATTGGGCAGTGGCCCACATTTCAATCCATGATGGCCTTTTCCATCACCGAAGCGAATTCACCTTCTTCAGTCTCAAGGGCGCTCTGAAGCACTTCTGCGAACTAGCTGGAGAGGACCTTGGCGACTCGATCGATGACTATTGCTGATGACGTATCAGCTGATGTCGATGCAGAAATGTTGCTGCATATTGACGATTCCGGTTGAGCGTGGGTGTCGAGTGTGAGCGATGACCTTGTGACGTCGGTCAGGTTCGAAGTCATGGTGCCAAGCAGTATCAATAAGGATGATGCCGGAGGGGCCAAGATGGAACATGAGAACCTGCTAGTCGTCGGTGCCGACTTCTCGAAAATGCGCACGCGCTGAATACGACGTGGTGATCTGCAGACCGGAGGTGCGTTTGAGTTCCATATAGACCTAAACTCGCTATAAGATACGCATCATGCGTTGGAGTTGCACCTCCGGGCTGTGCGCAACGTCGTGGCGGATGACTCCTTTCTACCCAGTGGTCCGCAAAGCCGCCTGTCAGCTTGCGGGCCCAACGCGGTCATTTCGGAACATGCAAGCAGACTAAATAGCGATTGGAACTCAATAACCACGCGGCCACAGCGTTCATGGTTTGTACTTCTAAAGTCGCATAATTGGCAGACTGGAACATGGAACTTGGGTCGCGAGGTGGATCAAATGCGTTACGCAGGGTCGCAGAACGCGCAAGAGACATTGCAGGTCATCTATAATCGAGCTGTCGGCCCAGCCGACTTCCTATTCGTGCCAGTGAGCAATGGCAATCGTACCAGCGACAGCACCCATTGCTCGCTGCTGCTCGTTGATGGCCGCAACCCGGAGCGGGTCGCCTATCACCACGACTCCTCCCGGACAGGGCCACAACGACGAGCCTGCAAACCAGCTCGCAAGGGTGCTGAACGGCACCTTCGAGGCAGCCCCCATGACCCGACAGCCGAATGCTTATGACTGCGGCGTGTTTGTGTTGGCACGTGGGCGCCGATTGGACAATTGATGGCCGGGCAGCGGCGCCGGGTCGCTGCGACGACCTCGTCGCCGACCGGCAGGCGCTGCAAGACCGGCTGAGGCGGCGCTTCCACACGGGATTTGTCTAAAATTCCAAGGGGGATTTGTGGAGGTATGACGCCGACAGGCCGCCTACCGCCAGACTACCCCGCTCATGAACGCGACGCCGGCAGCACTCCCATCTCCTTGAGCAACCAGGCAGCGCCGTCAATCTTGTCCATGGTCCAAAGCATGAAGCGACTGTCGACATGGATGCTTCGACTGCGGTCTGCGGCATATGCCCAATCGGAGATCACTCCATCGAGCGTGCCATCAAAGGCGAGACCGACGAACTCGCCGCGCCCATTCAGCGTGGCCGAGCCGCTATTGCCATTGGTAATGTCGACCGTGGACATGAAGTCGACCGGCAAAGTGCCCAGCTCCGGCGCGACATAGGGGCCATAATTCTTGGCCCGGATCGCAGCGACGGCGGCGGCGGGCGCATCAAACTCGCCCTTGCCAGTGTGCTTGGCCAGAAGTCCCTCAGCCGTGGTGAATGGCGTCCAGATCTGCCCGTCGCGTGTTCGCCCCGACACCTTGCCCCAGGTGATGCGCAGCGATCCATTCGCGTCGGGATACACCGGCCGGCCAATCGCCTGCCAGTAGGCGCGCAGGCCCTGCATATAAGTCGCGCGCGCCGCCTGCGCTCGGCCAGCGCGGTCCTTCGCCGCGCGCTCCGCAGCTATGTCGCCGGGATAGAGCGCGACCGCCAGCTTGATGAAAGGATCGTCCGACGCCTCGAAGGCAGCAGCCCGCTTGTCGAGCCAGCCGAGCCGCGTGGCCGTGTCGGCGAGTTTGGTTTCTGCATAAAGTCGGTCAAGGCCGATTTGGTCCAGAGCCGTTTCGAACGCAGTATCGCGGTCCTTTGCGTCTAGCCGGCGATATTCATCGAGCGCGGCCTCAAATAGCTTGCGATCGATGTCGGGCAGGTAACCGCGTTCGATCTGCGTCAGTTGATCCACGGTCTGGTTACGGTCACGATCCTGAAAGCCGCGTTCGCGGTCTTCATCGAGCTTCTCGTGCTCCTTGGCCCAGCGATACAGAGTGCGCGCGGATGAGAGCATTTGCGCGCGGTTCAGCAGCGCCTGGCGCAGCCCCTCGAGCGAGGCCTGGCTATTCTCGTCCACCATGGCGCCCAGTTCGCCGATCGCTGCGCCATAGCGCGCCTGCCGCGCGGGATCGTCGGCGACCCAGTCGAGATAAGCTTTCTCCTCGATCGCCTTGCGCACGTCGAGCCCGATCGCATTGGCCCCGGCGAGATCGCCCGCCAACTTCTTCTTGTAGTTTTCCACGCCTTGCAGGATGGAGGCGTAGCGGATCTGCGCTTCTCGATTGCCTGCCGTGGTTTGGTTTATCTGGGCCGCATAATCCGACAGCAAATGCTGCAACAGCGGTTCGTACCGCGCGAAATTGAACCGTACTTCATCCGCCGTGCGGAACCGATTGGTTTCTCCGGGAAAGCCGACGACCATGACGAAATCGCCGTCTTGCACGCCTTTAGAGGCAATGCGCAGCCAGCTCTTCGGCCGGTAGGGCACGTTGTCGCGCGCATAAGGCCGGGAGGAACCATCAGGAGCGACATAAGCGCGGTAAAAACCGAAGTCGCCTGTGTGGCGCGGCCACGTCCAATTGTCCGTTTCGCCGCCGAAGTTACCGATGCCGAGCGCGGGCGCATAGACTAGGCGCACGTCCTGAATTTCGAGCTTCTGCTGGAGATAGTAGGAGGCGCCGCCATAATAGGACTCCACGTCGCAGCGGCGATTGGGCTGTTCTTCACATGCGGCGATCAGCGCCTTCCGGTTCCTGTCGAGCCGCTCATAGCGGGCAAAGCCGTTCAGCTTGTCCGATACGCCCTTGAGCATGTCGGCGGTCACATCACGGATATCCTCGATCACATAGATGCGGCTGCCGGGCACCGCGGGTAATTCTTCACCAAGGCTTTTCGCTAGAAATCCCTTGGTGAGATAGTCTTGACTCTCCTTGCTGTTGTACTGGATCGATTCCAGCACGCAGTGACGGTTGGTCGCAACCAGTCCTTGCGGACTGACGAAGGAAGCTGAACATCCGCCCAGTGATACGATCGCGTTGAGCGGGGCAGTGTCTAGACGGCTGAGCTGCGCGGGATCAAGCTGGAGTCCATTCGCGCGCATGGCCGCGCCAAGTTCCGTAATCTGGGCCGGCATCCACATGCCTTCGTTCGCCGACGTCCAGAGCAAGTTCATAGCGGTGGCTTGGGCCAAACGACTAAAATTCGAGTTCATGCTGATCTCGTTCCCATTCTGTGTATTGTTCTCCGCTGATCTGGATCGATGAGCTATCGGGCTGACCGGCGTCCGCAAGCGCCTGCGCGGCAGCCACTGGGTGAAGAGTGAGTGGACGGTCAACACAAAAATCTGGGTGACGCTCCCCTCACATTGTATCGGCAACGTTTGCGGATCATCCGTTGCACTAATCGTGCCAAAGGATGCCTGAGACGCCCTTCGGGTCCCGCGGAGAAGTCATTCGAGACGCCTCTAACAATATCTCCCGCATTGCGGGCCGGCCATTGGAGCGCCTCGTCAATAAAGCTTTCAATCACCTACGTGGTAAGGGCCTTGCGTGTCCGACCTCCGACATTTGGGTCCGACCTCCGACATTTGGTTGTAGACCCGACACTCTCGTCCTCGCTCGCGACGAAGCCCACTGCCGAACAGCCGTCGTTAATTGTGAGAATGCGTGCTATCGTTTCTGTTACGTGCGGTGTTGCGCGAGGACGAGGGTGCGAGGAGTGCCCGGACTTCCCCTTGCCGCAAATCCGCTCGGCGCTTGGCGACATAACCCGGCGGACTATGTGCGCGAGTGCCGGCGTGAGGCGCGAAAGTAAATCTGGGATGAAACGTCGACCATCCGAATCGAGCATGGAAACCTCATCAAAGCGACAACCGCCAACCGGGTTCGCGAGGCAGGCGCGTTCGTCGTCCCGACGAACATCACCTTTGCTGTCGTCGCTCGGGACGGAGCCAGATACGGCATGTCCGCCGAATCCCTTGAAAAGGTGAGCTTCGTTCTCGATGCCGGCTTGTCGGCGCTCGAAACGCTTCAAAGCGCTGGCGTGACCATGGGCTACGGCTCCGATCTGCTTGGCCAGATGCATAGGCACCAATCAGAGGAATTTCTTCTGCGCGGCCGCGTTCTCAAGCCTCGGGACGTGATCCGATCCGCGACGGTGGATGCTGCCCGCGTGCTCAACATGGAAGGCCTCATTGGCACCATCGCGCCTGGCGCTCACGCAGATCTCATCGCCGTCTACGGCAATCCGTTGAAGGACCTCGCGATTTTGTCCGATCCCGCCCGGCTTCGAAAGATCATCAAGGGCGGGCGAGTGGTGAAGAATGAATAACCAGACGCAGGTAATCCGTTGCCATTCAGGGGAATTACGCAACACAGGCAGGAGCACAACAGAACGTATTGAGCAGCTACCGATGGTTGCGAAGGCATGACGCTGCGATTGCCGCCTTCGTGCTGCCGGTGCTCAAAACTCTCAATCGTCCCTGACCAGCCTTGAAATCTCGGCGCTAATGTCGGCTCCTTCGTAGGGCAATGCCTGAGGACGTTTCTCGCACGCCTAGCCGTCATGATACACGCGCTCATTTGATTGCGTGGCATCGGTGGAGAGCGCTGTCACAAACGGCTGGACGACATTCCTCATATCGCGCCGGCGGAGCCTGTTTTCGCCAAAGTCGAACTCGCGGGTGACGCCTACGGCCCCTGCCAAGTTAATCCCATTTGAGATCGAATGCGGTGGGCGTGCCGCTCCTAGCAGCGCCGTTTTTCCCATTGACGTGAAAACATCAGAACAAAGTACTCATAGAACATCGTTTGGTTTCGGTGGTGGCCTATGGCGCATGTGTGGGAGATAGATCACTTGGCACGATTATCGGTTCTTGGAATATCCGGCGGTGTAAGCAACCCGTCCCGCACCACGGCGGTCGTCAATGCGCTGGTCAAGGCGGTCGCGTTGCGCCTGCCTGCCGACACCGGTCTGATTGAGATCACGGAGGCAGCACCGTCGCTTTTCGCCGGACTATCCCGCGGCGCACTTGGCGCATCTGGAGAAGCGATTATCCAGCGTGTCGAGAAGGCCGATTTGCTCGTGGTCGGAACGCCTGTCTATAGGGCTTCCTACACTGGCGCTCTCAAGCACCTGTTCGACCTGGTCGACTATCGCGCGTTGACGGGCAAGACCGTGCTTCTCGCGGCGACCGGCGGGAGCCCATACCATGGCCTGGTGCTCGAACATCAGCTCCGGCCATTGTTCGGCTTTTTTGGCGCTGTCACCGTCCCTACGGGTGTCTACGGCACGCCCGACGATTTCGTCGATGGCGAAATCGTCGGCGCAGCCATCATCGAGCGTATTGCAAGGGCCGCTACCGACGCGGTCTCCTTGCTCAACTCAAGTCACGCAAATGCCGCCGTCGCCACCCGCGTCGGCTGAGCCAATCAACAGGGGAAACGACGACATGAGTTCGCATTCCGACGCCATCAAATTCGCCTACTGGGTCCCGAACGTCTCCGGCGGCCTGGTCATCTCCAACATCGAGCAGCGGACGGGTTGGGATATCGACTACAACCGCAAGCTCGCCCAGATTGCCGAGGCCAACGGGTTCGACTATGCGCTGAGCCAGATCCGTTTCACAGCCGGCTATGGGGCCGACAACCAGCACGAATCAGTCTCGTTCAGCCATGCCTTGCTTGCCGCGACCACAACGCTGAAGGTCATCGCAGCGATCCTGCCCGGTCCGTGGAACCCTGCGCTGGCGGCCAAGCAGATCGCTACCATCAACCACCTGACCAATGGCCGCGTCTCCGTCAATGTCGTCAGCGGCTGGTTCCGAGGCGAGTTCGCCGCGATTGGCGAACTCTGGCTCGATCATGACGAGCGCTATCGCCGGTCGGAGGAATTTATCCGAGCGTTGCGCGGCATCTGGACGGAAGACAGCTTCACGCTGAAGGGCGATTTCTACCGCTTCACCAACTATTCCATGAAGCCGAAGCCGATCGAGCCCTTGCCCGAGATATTCCAGGGCGGCTCGTCGCGAGCCGCTCGCGACATGGCGTCTCGTGTCTCCGATTGGTATTTCACCAACGGCAATACCCCGGAGGAGATCCGGAAGCAGGTCGACGACATCCGCACCAAGGCGAAAGCCAACGGCCACAAGGTTAGGATCGGCGTCAACGCTTTCGCCATCGCCCGCGAGAGCGAGCAGGAAGCGCGCGCCGTGCTCGACGAGATCATCGCCAAGGCGAATCCGGAGGCGGTGCAGGGCTTTGCCGATCAGGTCAAGAATGCCGGCAAGGCCTCGCCGGAAGGCGAAGGCAATTGGGCGAAGTCGTCCCTTGAGGATCTCGTTCAGTACAATGACGGCTTCTGCAGCAATCTCATCGGCACGCCGGAACAGATCGCCGAACGCATCCTGAAACTGAAGGACGCCGGTGCCGACCTGATCCTGCTCGGCTTCCTGCATTTCCAGGAAGAGGTCGAGTTCTTCGGCAAGCGCGTCATTACTCTGGTGCGCGAACTGGAAGCAGCTCGCGACAGGGAGCTTGTCGCCGCGGAATAGGACGGGCGCGGCCCACGGGGCCGCAGCCCACACGCCTTCAAAAGCAGGGACGTTTCATGATTGGTGCTTCGCTGGGAGCCGCCGCATACGAGCGCGCGCCCGAAATTTCCGCCCTTCTTGCTGGTGCTGGTCGCGTTGACGAGACGCGCGCGGTGCGCCTGTCGGCAAAGGCTGATGCGATCCTGACCTTGAGCGGGATCGGCATTTCCTTTGGCGGGGTCAAGGCGCTGAGCGATGTTGATCTCGAAGTCGAAGTCGGCGAGATCCGCGCGGTGATCGGCCCCAACGGCGCCGGCAAGTCCTCACTGATCAACATCATCAGCGGCCTCTATCACGCCGACCGCGGCAGGATTGCGATCGGCGGACAGTCCTTCTCCCGGGTGCCGGCGAGCCGTC
Source organism: Mesorhizobium sp. M4A.F.Ca.ET.090.04.2.1 (assembly GCF_003999085.1). Lineage (NCBI taxonomy): Bacteria > Pseudomonadati > Pseudomonadota > Alphaproteobacteria > Hyphomicrobiales > Phyllobacteriaceae > Mesorhizobium > Mesorhizobium sp. M4A.F.Ca.ET.090.04.2.1. Next base: position 12,858 of record NZ_RZOT01000024.1, on the reverse strand, counting down.
TAGCACGGCTCGGCGTTGCGCGAACCTTCCAGAACCTGGCGCTATTCGGCGGTCTGTCCGTGCGCAACAACATCGCGTGCGGCCGCGTCCACACCAGGCGCGCCAGTTTCGTCGAACATATTGCAGGTCTGCCACGCGCCCGGAGCGAAGATGCGGGAATCGCCGAAAAGACCGATCAGATAGTCGCCTTCCTGCATCTCGAAAGCGTCGCCGACCGCCTCGTCGCCACCTTGCCTTACGGCCTGCAGAAGCGGGTCGAGCTGGCGCGCGCGCTGGTCGCCGAGCCGAAGCTGCTGCTGCTCGACGAGCCGATGGCCGGCATGACGGCGACCGAGAAGGCCGAGATGGCCGGCTTCGTGCGAGCCGCGCGCGACCGGCACGGCGTCACCATCATCCTGATCGAGCACGACATCGGCGTCGTCATGGGCCTCTCCGACCGCGTCGCCGTGCTCGACTACGGCCGCAAGATCGCCGACGGCACGCCGGCCGAGGTGCGCGCCGATCCTGCGGTGATCCGGGCCTATCTCGGCACCGCCGAGGGCGAGAATGGCGAGGACATCTGATGAGCTACTATGATTTCCTCTTCGTCATCGAGGTGCTGGTCGGAGGCCTGCTCTCGGGCGTCATGTACTCGCTCGTCGCCATCGGATTCGTGCTGATACAAGACCTCGGGCGTGCTGAACTTCGCGCAAGGCTCGATGGTGCTGTTTGCAGCACTCACTTTCGTCAGCCTGGTCGAACGCCGCGTCCCTTTCGCGCTTTCGCTGCTCATCACCTTCGCGGTCATGGTCGCGCTCGGCTTCACCATCGAGCGGACCGTGCTCAGGCCGCTGGTCAACCGCTCGCCGATGACGCTGTTCATGGCGACGCTGGGGCTCTCCTACATCATCGAAGGTGCCGCCCAGCTTATCTGGGGCACGCAGGTGGAGGGGCTCGACCTCGGCATCGACGACACCCCATTCGAGGTCGGCGGCGTACTGATCTCGTCCTTCGACCTGCTGGCGGCGGCGATCGCCGCTGCCATGGTCGCAGGCCTCAGCGCCTTCTTCTATTGGACGCGGATCGGCCTTGCGTTTCGCGCCGTCGCCGACGATCAGTTCGCGGCCCTCGCCGTCGGCCTGCGGCTGCCTCGCATCTGGGGCACCGTGTGGACGGCGGCCGGCTTCGTCGCGCTGGTCGCCGGGCTGTTGTGGGGCGCGCGTCTCGGCGTCCAGTTCTCGCTGTCGCTGATCGTGCTGAAGGCGCTGCCGGTGCTGGTGCTTGGCGGCTTCGATTCCATCCTCGGCGCCATCGTTGGCGGCCTCATCATCGGCGCCAGCGAGAAGCTGGCCGAGGTCTATCTCGGCCCGTTCGTCGGCGGCGGCATCGAGGGCTGGTTCGCCTATGCGCTGGCGCTGGTGGTGCTTTTGGTGCGCCCCTCCGGCCTGTTTGGCCAGAAAACCGTCGAAAGGGTCTGAACCATGGCCGTGCAAGCGCTCGACGCCGCAAGGCTTCCAGTCGACTGGGTGAAACTCGTTCAGAAGCTGGCATTGCCGACCGCCCTGTTCGTCGTCGCCTACGGCGTGGTCCCTGCCTATGCTTCGGGCTATCTGGTCGAGGCGATCCTGCTGCCATTCCTGGCGCTCAGCCTGGCGGCGGTCGGCCTCAATCTGCTGACCGGCTATTGCGGCCAGCTCTCGCTTGGCTCTTCCGCCTTCATGACGGTGGGCGCGTTCGCCGCCTACAATTTCAACCTCAGGGTCGAAGGCCTGCCGCTGGCGGGGACCATGATCCTGGCCGGAATTTCCGCCGCCGGCTTCGGCGTCGTGTTCGGCCTGCCCAGTCTCAGGCTGCGCGGCTTCTACCTCGCCGTCTCGACGCTCGCCGCCCAGTTCTTCGTGCAATGGGCGCTGACCAAGTTCGGCTGGTTCTCCAACGACAACCCGTCCGGGGTGATCTCGGCGCCGCACCTGGCCGTCGCCGGTCTTTCGCTCGACAGCGCGACCGGCCGCTATTTGCTTTCGGTCACCACGGTCATGGTGCTGACGGCCCTCGTCTGGCGCTTGGTCAACAGCGCGACCGGTCGCAACTTCATCGCCGTGCGGGACAACGAAACCGCCGCACGCGTCATCGGTGTGCCGGTGCTGCGAACCAAGCTTCTGGCGTTCGCCATCTCGTCGTTCATCATCGGTATCGCCGGCGTGCTGTGGGCCTTCACCTATCTGCGCACCGTCGAGCCGGCAGGCTTCAATCTCGACCGCTCATTCCAGATCCTGTTCATCATCATCATCGGCGGGCTGGCCTCGATCCGTGGCGCGTTTTTGGGTGCGGCGTTCATCGTTGTCCTCCCGCTCTTTCTGTCCCGGCTCGGCGCCTTCCTGTTCGGCGGCCTGTTCGATTCGGGCGTTCTCGACATGAGCCAGCGCATCGTGCTCGGCGCCCTTATCATCATCTTCCTCATCGCGGAACCGAGCGGGCTGTCGGCCCTCTTCGACCGCCTCAAACGACGGATCGGCTCAAGGTCCAGCTGATTGCCGCTCAACTTCCTCCTCCGCTCGGACCAACCCATCAGGAGACGTAAGCAATGACCTTCTTCAGTCACCTAAGAAAAGCGGCGATCGCCACGGCCTTCGTGCTCGGCGCGACGGCGGTTCACGCCGAAGAACAATACTTTCCCCTGCAGAGCTACCGTGTCGGTCCGTATGCGGCCGGCGGAACCGGCTTTTTCGGTGGCTTCATCGACTATCTCAACCTGATCAACATCCGCGACGGCGGCGTCAATGGCGTCAAGCTGGCCTGGAGCGAAGGCGAGACGCAATATGAGGTCGAGAAGGGCGTCGAGGTGTATGAACGGTTGAAGAGCAATCCCGGGATCGCTGCCTGGAATCCACTCTCGGTCGGCATCGCCTATGCCATGATCGATCGCATCACCGACGACAAGGTGCCGCTGATCACCATCAACCACGGCCGCACAGACACGACCGACGGGCGGGTGTTCCCTTACGTCTTCCCGCTGCTGCTCAATCCTTACAGCGAGACCTCCGGCATCGTGAACTACATCGCGTCCAAGGAAGGAGGCCTCGACAAGCTCAAGGGCAAGAACATCGTCGTGCTCTATCACGGCTCGCCCTATGGGAAGGAGACGATCCCGATCTATGAGCTGCTGTCGCAGAAATACGGCTTCGAGCTGTCGCAGATCGAGGTGCCGCATCCCGGCAACGAGCAGCAGGCGCAGTGGCTGACCATCCGGCGCGAGCATCCTGACTATGTCGTGCTGCGCGGCTGGGGCGTGATGAACCCCGTCGCCTTGAAGACCGCGCAGAAGACAGGCTTCCCGGCCGATCACATCATAGGCAATGTCTGGTCGAATTCCGAAGAGGATGTCATCCCCGCCGGCGATGCCGCCAAGGGCTATACGGCCATCACCACCCAGGCCTCGGGTGAGCGATATCCGGTGGTCCAGGAGATCGTCAAAACGGTCTACGGCGACGGCAAAGGCAATCTCGAGGACAAAAGCCGCATCGGCTCGGTCTACCACAATCTCGGCATCGTCAATGGCATCCTCAATGTCGAGGCGGTCCGCATCGCACAGGCCAAGTTCGGCAACCGCACGCTGACCGGCGACGAAGTGCGTTGGGGCTTCGAGCATCTCAAGCTCGATCCGGCGCGCGTCGAGGCACTCGGCGCCAAGGACCTGTTCCACTCGATCAACGTCTCCTGGGACAATCACGAGGGTGACGGCTACGTGACCTTCCAGCAATGGGACGGCAAGAAGTGGAATGTCGTCTCCGACTGGATCGCTCCCGACTGGAAGCTGCTGCGTCCGATCATCGAGAAGTCGTCCGAGGCGTTGCCAAGGAAAAGGGCATCAAGATCCGCACGGCCGAGGACGCCGACGCGGTGGTCAGCAACTGAATTTGGTATGGTGCGGCCGACAAATCTGGCCGGCCGCGCCATCCACCTTCCCGAGCGGAGTCATCGATGTCCATCCCGGAATACCCGATACTGTCAGTTAGCAGCGTGGAAGCTGTCTACAACGGCGCCATCGCCGCCCTACACGGCGTCGACTTGTTGGTTGGCAGGGGCGAGATCGTCGCGCTGCTCGGCTCCAACGGTGCCGGCAAGACGACACTGCTGCGCGCCGTATCCAATCTCCTTCCGGCTGAGCGCGGCGCCATTACCGCCGGTCGGATCACCTTCGGTGGCGAGGATGTTTCAAGGGCAAGCCCCTCGCACCTAGTCCGCAGCGGCCTTGTCCAATTCCTCGAGGGCCGGCATTGCTTCCGCTCGCTGACGGTCGAAGAGAACCTCTTCACCGGCGCGCTCGGACGCTCGTCCTCTCGCACGGGCGTCAAGGCCGACCTCGATCGTGTCTATTCACTTTTCCCAAGGCTCGCCGAGAAGCGGCGAACCCGGTCCGGCCTCACTTCCGGGGGCGAGCAGCAGATGACGGCTATCGGCCGGGGTCTGATGTCGCGGCCGAAACTCTTTGTTCTGGACGAGCCGTCGATGGGGCTGGCACCGCTGATCGTCGACGAGATCTTCAGCGCCCTGAAACGGCTCAACCGCGACGAAGGCCTTTCGATCCTCGTTGCCGAACAGAATTCGGCGGTCGCGCTGAAATACGCCGACCGCGCCACCGTGCTCGAGAACGGCGTCAGCGTGCTGGAAGGATCGGCTGCCGACTTGCGCCAGCGCACCGATATCAAAACCTACTACCTCGGCGGCGCGCCGCTTCCACCGCAACATTTTCCCAAGGAGACAGCAGCATGACCATCCAATCCAGGCAGGCGTCGGATAGCCGCAGTGCCGTCCCGCCGGTCGAACGACCCTCTGCCAAGGCGCATGTGATCAAGGCCGATGCCGAGGCAATCGCTGTCGCCGAAAAACTCGCCGCCGAATTCGCCAGGGATGCCTCCAAGCGGGATCGTGAACGCATCTGGCCGAAGGAAGAGCTCGATGCGTTTTCGCAGAGCGGCCTGTGGTCGATCAACGTGCCGAAAGCCTATGGCGGGCCGGAGCTCTCCTATGTGACCCTGTCGAAAGTGATCAGCATCATCTCGGCGGCCGATCCGTCGCTCGGCCAGATTCCGCAGAACCATCTTGGCGTCGTCGCCGCTATCCGCACCGTCTCCGACGAGGCGCAGAAGAAGCTGCTTTTCGCTGAGGTGCTGTCCGGCACGCGCTTCGGCAACGCGTTCTCCGAGTTCGGCTCCAAGCGCGCGGCCGACTTCGAGACAAAGTTCGTCGACGCCGGCCACCATGTCGTGGTCAACGGCCAGAAATTCTATTCGAGCGGTGCTCTGCTTGCCCCTCTGGTTCCGATCGTGGCGCTCGATGACGAGGGGCGCGCCTGGTATGCCATCGCCGATCGCGGCGCGCCCGGACTGACGGTGATCGACGACTGGTCGAGCTTCGGACAGAAGACGACTTTGTCCGGCACGGTCCTGCTCGACAATGTCAAGGTGCCCAAAACGCATCTTGTCCCCGGCTACAAGGGCTATGACAGGCCGACGGCCGACGGCGCCATCTTCCAGATCATCCAGGCCGCGGTCGATCTCGGCATCGCCAAGGCGGCGATCGACGAGACTGTCGGCTTCGTGCGCACCAAGTCGCGCGCCTGGATCGACAGCGGCGTCGATCATGCCTGGCAGGATCCTTATACGATCCAGGCGATTGGCGACCTTCGCCTGCGGGCCAAAGCGGCAGAGGCGGTTCTGGAAAGGGCCGGGCTTGCGGTCGATCGCGCCGTGGCCGACCCGAACGAGAAGACCGTCGCGGAAGCGCAGATCGCGGTTGCCGAATCCAAGATCCTCACGACAGAGATCGCCATCATTGCCACGAACAAGCTGTTCGAGCTCGCCGGCACACGCTCGACGCTGGCCGAGCACAATCTCCACCGGCACTGGCGCAACGCCCGCACCCACACGCTGCACGATCCGGTGCGCTGGAAATACGCGATCCTCGGCAACTACTACCTCAACGACGTAAATCCGCCGCTCCATGCCTGGAGCTGAGCGAAGCGCCTCCAAATCACAGAGGACCATTCATGAGCATTGCCACTCCCGACAGGATCAAGGTCCTGTGGTTTCTGCCGACTCATGGCGACAGCCGCTATCTCGGCACCTCAGAGGGGGGCAGGGCGGTCGACTTGCCCTATCTCACCCAAGTCGCGAAAGCCGCCGATGCCATCGGCTACTATGGCGCGCTGCTGCCGACAGGACGCAGTTGCGAAGATAGCTGGGTCGTGGCGTCGGCGCTGGCACCGCTGACGCAGCGGCTTCGCTTCCTTGTCGCCGTCCGGCCGGGCCTGCAATCGCCGACGCTAGCCGCGCGCATGACCTCGACGCTCGACCGCATTTCCAGCGGACGGCTGCTCATCAACGTCGTCACCGGCGGGGATCCGGTCGAGAACAAGGGCGACGGCATCTTCCTCAGCCATGACGAGCGCTATGAGGTGACGCGGGAATTCCTCGACATCTACAAGGCGGTGCTTCGCGGCGAGACCGTAGCGTTCGCAGGCAAGCACTTCCGTATCGAGGACGGTCGCCTACTGTTTCCGCCCGTGCAGACGCCACATCCGCCGCTCTATTTCGGCGGCTCGTCCGATGCCGCTAACGCGGTCGCCGCCGAACAGATCGACAAATATTTGACCTGGGGCGAACCGCCGGCGGACGTCGCGGCAAAGATTGCCCATGTGCGCGGTCTTGCCGAGAAAGCCGGGCGCCAGGTGACCTTCGGCATCCGGCTGCATGTCATCGTCCGCGAGACCAATCATGAGGCCTGGGCCGACCGACCGCCTGATCAGCCGCCTGGACGACAACACGATAACCGAGGCGCAGAAGGTTTTCGCGCGCATGGATTCCGTCGGCCAGTCGCGCATGAGCCGGCTTCATGGCGGCCGCCGCGACAAGCTCGAAATCAGTCCGAACCTGTGGGCTGGCGTTGGCCTGGTGCGCGGCGGCGCCGGCACCGCCCTGGTCGGCGATGCGGCGACAGTTGCGGAACGGATCGACGAATACCGGCGCATTGGCATCGATAGCTTTATCCTGTCCGGCTATCCGCATCTGGAGGAGGCCTATCGGTTTGGCGAACTGGTGTTGCCGTTGTTGCCGCTCGATCATGAAATCTCGACGCGCCCGACGGCAGTGAACATGGGACCGTTCGGCGAAACGGTGGCCGGCGACCATCGGCCTTCGGCACTGCGCGCGAGTCAGTCTTGAGCGCCAGAGACTTGGGCAGGGGACCGGTCGTAGCCATCATCGGTGGCGGCTTTTCCGGTGCGGCGACCGCGTTTCATCTTGCGCGGCTGCTGCCCGCCGGTGCTGCCGATATCGTGGTCGTCGAGCCCAGAGAGGGGCTCGGCTATGGTCTGGCCTACTCGACGGCCGATCCTTCACACCGCATCAATGTGCCGGCGTCGAGAATGACGCTGATCTCCGGCCAGGACAGCCACTTTGCCGATTGGCTGGAGCAGACCGGCGCGATTCTCGACGATGCCGAGGCTATTGCCGCAAATGGAGCACTCTACCCACAACGACGCGTTTTCGGGCGCTACGTGGAATCTTATCTCCAACCCTTTCTGTTCGGCAAAGTGATCCGTCATGTCAGGTCCGCCGTCGCGTCAGTCGAGCTTAGTGGCCAGGGCTACATCCTGATTCTCGCTGATGGAAGGACGCTCGCAGCCGACGCCCTAGTGATTGCGGCGACGCATCCGCCACCGGCCTTGCCATCGGCCCTGCGGTCTGTGGCTGCTGCTGCCCGGCTGGTGGCCAATCCCTATGATCTCGGAGGGCTGCAAGCGATCGGCCGCGACGACCAAGTGCTCGTAGTCGGCACTGGATTGACGTCGGCGGATATCATTGCCACGCTGGACCGCAATGGGCATCGTAGCCGCATCGTCGCGCTGTCACGTCATGGTTATCGTTCGCGCAGCCACGCGGTGCTCCCGGGCGACCCGATTGGTGATTTCATCAGTCTGCCTTCACGCAGCGCAACAGTGATGCTCAGACGCATCCGGGCCACGATCCTAGATGCCAAGCGTCGGGGCGAAGACTGGCACCCGGTGCTCGATGCCGTCCGACGTCAGGGACAAATCATCTGGCAGGCCCTGCCGCTCGACGAGCAACGCCGCCTCGTGCGCCATTTGCGCACGCTGTGGGATGTGCATCGCTTCCGCATCGCGCCACAGGTCGCGGACGTGCTCGATCGCCGCGTTGCCGAAGGCATGCTCGCCTATCGCGCCGCATCGATCGTCGGCGCCGAGCAGGTCGACGGGCGCATTCGGGTCACGCTGCGGCCAAGGCGCCAACCCACTCAGACAACCGAGACGTTCGACAGGGTGGTCGTCACGACCGGGCCGGCGCATGCCGATATTTTCCGGACCAACACAGCAATTGCCGATCTCGGGCGAATGGGACTGGTCCGGCTAGACCCGATTGGCCTTGGCCTGGCGACCGACAGCCAAGGCCGTGCGGTCAGCACTTCCGGCCGACCGACCGACAGCATTTTCGTCAGCGGGCCGCTGGCGCGCGGCAGCGTTGGCGAATTGATGGGAATTCCCGAAGTCACCGCGCATGCCGAGCGTATAGCCGCTGAAATCCACCAATGGCTTGGATACCAAACGGCGTTGCGTCGTAAGGCGTCGTGAAGCTGCAAACACGATGAGGCTATCCAGATGACACTCACCGAGCGTATTGCGAAGGTGGAAGCCCATCGTGTCGTAAATAGGCCACTGGTCGCGTGCCGCTCCTGGCGCTTTTAGCAGATCCGCTCGACCTCGGAGGTGCCGATCTCCATGCCCAGACTTCGCACCGGCGTCCACCGCTTTGATGACGATCCGAGACGATCAGCCCACCGCGGCGGGTCGAGAAAGCACTGGGCGGGAAGACGCCTACAGCGAGGCTGCTCGCCTTGTGGCCGCAGAGAGGGAAAGAATCTGCCGCCGGACATCGACTTCAGTGGTTTAGAGAAGGCGGCTCGGCAGCGACCTCTGCGTGAACCCAGACGCCTTGAAAAGCCCGATGCGTCCGGATTTTGGCGGTGATCTTCATCAAATGCGATGAGCTGCAATTTCTGGCGACGGCCACGCTAAGGGCGGGCCTCCAGCACCATGTTGAACGGTGTCTCCGCGGCGCGACGCAATCGCTTGAAGCCGCCACCGGTCACCACCTTGCGCAGCCTCGCCTCACCGGCCTGGGCTCCAAGCGCGAGCCCGACTTCCTGCGACACGGACGCGGGCGTGCACACGAACGTGGAAGCGGCATAGTAAACGCGTCCGACGGGATTGAGGTTCGCCGCCAGATGATCATGCGCGAACGGCTCGACGATCATCCACGTGCCATCCGGCTTGAGCGATCCGTGGACATGGGTGGCGGCGCCCGTCGGGTCGCCCATGTCGTGAAGGCAATCGAAGAATGTGACGAGGTCATAGGTTCCGGGATAGCTCTTGGCGGCCGCGACGTCGAACCGCGTGTTGACGCCGACGCCGGCTACCTCGGCCGCCTTGCGGGCGCGCTCAATCGAAGGGGCATGATAGTCGAAGCCGACGAAGCGCGAATTGGGGAAGGCCTGTGCCATGAGCACGGTCGATGCACCATGACCGCATCCAACATCCGCGACGTCCACGCCGCGTTCGAGCTTCTCGACGACGCCCTCCAAGGCCGGCAGCCAGGAGTCGATCAGATTGGCATTGTAGCCTGGACGGAAGAACCGTTCCGTACCGCGAAACAGACACGCGCTATGATCGTGCCACCCGACGCCCTTGCCGGACTGGAATGCCTGCCTCACCTTTTCTTCATCGAGCCACAGCGCGGACAGGAACTCGAATGCGCCTGCCATGAAGGCCGGGCTGTCTTCATCGGCGAACACCAGCTCTTGCTCGGCGTTGAGATAGAATTTGTCGCTCGCTTCGGTGGTCGGGAATGACAGCCACCTCCATGCCGTTGAAAAGCAGGAAATCCGTCACGTTGCCCTCGTCGGTAACCGGCGGAGCCGGAGTGGTCGTCACCAGGGCAAGCCCTGTCGCAGCAGGTATCCTAGGGCAGCCCGTCAGAACATCGATGACTCCGGTTGTGGTGCCGGGGCGGGCGATCAGGGGCCAAATGATTGTTCCGAGGCGGCTGTATGTTGTGGTAAGGTGATCATGCGAATTCTTGTTGGTCGGTCACGTGTTTTGCGGATGACCCGCATGTACTGTGCCAAATGAGAAAACCATTCAAACGCAATCCAGTAGATCTGACTGTATCCGACATTGTCGGAATTTGGACATCGCCGAACGCGAAGCGCTCGGGGCTTGTGACGATACTTGAGCGTGCTGCTTCGGAGGAGGGATGCGCCTCGAACCGGCCGCGAGGCCTTTTTCTGGCAACGGATATTCCGGCCGGGTTAGGCCGCGAGGAAAGCGACGGTGAATAAGAGGTAGAGGACCAACCGTTTTGAGCGGGTAGTTGCCGTGTTGCGCCCCCACGCAAAGGCCAGCACCACGGAGCAGTATTTCTGGTGGCGACACTACAACGCCTTTAAGTGCCGGTTACCCGTTTTTACCCGATGCTGGATACGACTACAACGACTCCTTCCCGAGCCTGCGTGCGGCGCTTACCTGGAAGATGGAAGCCGGTCAGATCGCAACGGGGGAGGGCGGCCAGATCTGGGCAATCCCGCATGCATTTGAGAACATCCAGCTGTTCTACCGCAAGGATACCTTGGAGAAGTATAACATCGCGGTTCCGACGTCTCCGCCGGAAATGGCAAAGGCGTGCGAACAACTCAAAGCCGCCGATCCTTCCATCACGCCGTTGGGGGTGCGAGGCGTGCGTTTCTGGAGCAGTATCCACACCGCCGCAGTCTCGATCGCCCGCTCCTACGGTGTCCACGGATTTTGTCGTCACGGACGGCAAGCTCGACACGGGTCTGGATTCGCCGGAATCGATCGCGTTCCACAAGGATTACGTGGACATGATCAAGAAGTGCGCGGCTCCTTCCTTCGCCAATGATAACTGGTACGAGTTCGTGGACGGCATCTCCTCCGGCCGCACCGCGATGGCGATCGACTCAAATATGTTCGGCTTCTGGAACGATGTTGCGGGGAAGCCGGCATCCGGCAAGATCGCCTTCGCTCCGCCGCTGCACGCACCGAGCGCCACGAGCTTCGATTCTAACATCTGGATCTGGGCTCTCGCCATGAACGCGGCTTCCGAAAAGAAGGGCACGGCCTGGCTGTTCATCCCGTGGGCCACCTCCAAGCAGGTGGCGCTCAAGGGTGCCCTTGCCGGCCAGCTCGTCAATCCGCCGCGCACGTCGACCTGGCAGGACGACACCTGGACTAAGTACGCTTCGCAGCCCGAGTTCAACAACTTCGTTGACAGCTTCAAAAAGACACAGGACCACGCCGCGCTGGCTTTCACACCGCGTGTCGGCTTCGGCGAAGCCATGAACGCATGGGCCGTGGCGATGCAGAAGATGGTAAACGGCGATGACGTCGAGACGACGTTGAGGGCGCTTGCCGAAGAAATCCGCACTGGCCTCTGATCAAAAGGAACAGGGCAGTACTATTGCACTGCCCTGTTCCCGCCAACGGCGGAGATCACGCCGTGTCACCCCAAGCACTTAAACCCAGCGTGCCGATGGCAGCCGAAGGACCTGGCGCGCGCGCCTCGTCCGGTTCGGCTTCGCTGGAGGGGCGTTCCATCGACTGTTTCAGCCTTGCAATCATCCAGGCGCTGGCCAAAAGCCAGATGGAGCGCCGGCTCAGGAACCGGCGCAAAAACTCGAGCCTGCCGGCGCTGATCGAGCTGGTGCTGGCGCGGCCGCTGGTGTCGGCAGGTCTGGTCGCGGCCGAGCTGAAAATTAGCCAGCGCGCTGCGCTCGGGCTGGTGCCGAACTCGGCATCCGTGAGGTGACCGGCAGGGGCGCTACCGGACGTGGGGCCCCGTTTAGCTGCGGCGGGCTTTGGCGAAAGCGACAGCACTGATGATTTTTGCTGTACGCTCATTCTCCCTCATCTGCGCGTTGACAGAAAACCAGCAGCCGAGGGTCACTGCACGCTGTGCTCCCGCGATTTCCGGAAAACCAATGAAGAACGACTTTGATCTATCGCGCGAAACGTATCATTCAACCATGTCGAGAACGGGCGTGACGGCACGTACACTATGGACCAGAGAACTTTGTCTGGCGACTTTGCGCACGCCTGCAGAACTCTTCGGAAAACTTCCTTCTGTTGATCCAATGATCGTAATGAGCTGGAGTGGCATCGCCGCTCTCCCCGGTTCTTGCTCTCTCAGTTGAACTTGATGCTAGCCTGCACGAACACGCCGTAGCGCTTTGCCTTCCAATCGTCGGCCTGCGGGGAACCACGACCGCCCATTGCCTCTTCGAAATGAGCCGTGCCGTTATTCGCCACGGCCCAGTAGCGGGCGCCGACGCCGATGTTGAACAAATCCGTGACCTTGTAGTTCAACACCGCCTCGAGCTGGACGCCATGCCCATCGCCGTCTTCGGGAATTAGCTTGATCTTGGGGCGCATGTGGTGCTGATCTTTGCCGTCGAGCCGCGTGAAGAGGAACGCCACGTCACCAGAAAGGCTGAGTCGCGCGGTGAGTTGCGTCTGCCCGGCCAAGCCGAGTCGCAGCGAATGCCAATCGTTGTCCTGGCTGATGAGGTTGACGTAGGTCGGGACGGTTGGCACACAGGTCCTCCAGTTGGTCGCCTGCTGCGTGCAACCGAAAGCGTCGTAGCTCTCGTGCCAGAAATTGTTGCCAACAAAAGCACCGATGCGGTAGCGCGGCGCGTTCAAGAAATTATATCCAAGATCGGCGGTGAAATAGCTGACGCCGCCCCCGCGCTGATCACTGAATGTGTTTGAGTAGCCCCCCCATTTCC
>NZ_RZOT01000249.1:0-8404 GCF_003999085.1 Mesorhizobium sp. M4A.F.Ca.ET.090.04.2.1 | reverse complement strand
AGCATCTTGTACTCGGCCTCGCTCTGGATATCGAACAGCGCCAGCGCTCGATCCTCGTTTAGCTGGTTGCGATAGCCGGAAAAATCGAACCTGTTCATCAGGTTCTCGACATTGAAGGTGGCAAGGCGCAGCGACATGGCCGTGACCTTTGCCTGCAAGTACCGGTGAAGACAAGAGCCCGCGATGCGGGCCGTGATGGTTGACGGAACCTTTCCGTTCATCCGCCGTTCAGACGACAAGTTCCATAAATAGGCCTCTTCCCGGGGTATTCTGGGCGTGGGGCCTGAAGTCTTCGGAGTGTGCAATGAAACCGCACTTTTTGTCTTCGTTGAGGTCCGGTCTGCTGACCCTGGGTCTTGTGGCTGGCGTGACGGCACCGTCACTGGCTGGTCCGATCCTTGAGCCTGACCTGTCGGTCCCGGCCAATCTGCCGGCGCCCGGCATCACGCCTGTTCGTGACGAGTGGGCCGGCGGCAATGACCGGCAGCTCCAGGAGGATTGGCGTTGGCGCAACCGCGACGGGCGGTGGCGGTCCGGCAATTTCCGCGAGCGGAATTTCTCCCGCAATTGGGACGGTGATCGTAACTGGGATGGCGACGACTGGCGCTGGAGACGCCACCATCATCGCCGGCATTTCAGGGACTCCGATGCCGCCATTTTGGGCCTCGGCCTCGGTCTGGGCTTGGGCAGCCTGTACTACAACAACGGCTACTACAACAACGGCTACTACGCTCAGCCCCGGCGGATCTACCGGACGCAGCGTCTGTCCAGCGCGCACATCCAGTGGTGCTACGACCGCTACCGCTCGTACCGGGCCTGGGACAACACGTTCCAGCCCTATAATGGCCCACGCCAGCAGTGCTGGTCGCCATATAGCTGAGCAGCAACGGATCGAGGAATGCGCAAACGGCGCCGTGTCAAGCGGCGCCGTTTTTGCCTCGGGGGCACCATGAGACGCGCCAAGCACCACCGGCGCTAACGCGCTCTTCATCAGGCGGGTCTATCGGATAGGCGGAGCGGATCGCCCGAAAGCGGAATGCCATGGCCGAGGACGAAAACAGGGACAAGCACCGGCAGCGCGTGCTGAAAGGCGCGTCGATCCTGACCGGCATCGCCAATTCCGAGGTCAAATGCACGCTGCGCAACATGCATGCCGGCGGCGCCGAGCTCAAAGTGCCGATCGAGGCGCGGGTGCCTGACGAGTTCCTGCTCTACGTGCCGACCGACGGCATCGGCTACAAGGCCGTGGTGCGCTGGCGCCGCGACGGCCGTATCGGCGTCGAGTTCACCGGCACCGAACCGAAGCCGCACTGGCACTACGGCTGAAGCTCCGCGTCCCCTGCTAGCCGAAGGGCTGGCACGAAAAAGTCGGCGGATTGCTCCGCCGGCTTGGTATTTCGCGACCAGAAGCTTGATGACAATTCGCCCTGCTGAGTCAGCTGGTGCGGGTTTCGAGAACCGGAGCGGCGCGGACATTGAAGTCCGTGAGCACCGGAAGCGCAGAAACCCGCGGCAGATGGCCGGCAGGGTAGAATTGGCGCAAGCTTCCTAGTTTTAGCCTTGCCGACCAGCTTGTTCTTGGCGATCACCGCGCGCCCGCAGGGCGAAGCCCGAGGACGCGCAATGCAAAGACCGTGGATCGCCTCAGTTCTTCGCCTTGTCGACCAGCTTGTTCTTGGCGATCCACGGCATCATCGCGCGCAGCTTCGCACCCACCTCTTCGATCTGGTGGCTGTCGTTGTTGCGGCGGATGCCCTTGAAGCGCGCCAGGCCGGCACGGTATTCCTGCATCCATTCCGAGGTGAACTTGCCGGTTTGGATGTCCTTCAGCACGCGCTTCATCTCGGCCTTGGTATCGGCGGTGATGATGCGCGGACCCGAGACATACTCGCCCCATTCGGCGGTGTTCGAGATCGAGTAGTTCATGTTGGCGATGCCGCCCTCATAGATCAGGTCGACGATCAGCTTGACCTCGTGCAGGCACTCGAAATAGGCCATTTCCGGCGCGTAGCCGGCTTCCACCAGCGTCTCGAAGCCGGCGCGGATCAGCTCGACCAGGCCTCCGCAGAGCACCACCTGCTCGCCGAACAGGTCGGTCTCGCATTCCTCGCGGAAATTGGTCTCGATGATGCCGGAGCGGCCGCCGCCGACGCCGCAGGCGTAGGAGAGCGCCAGATCGAGCGCATTGCCGGAAGCATCATGGTTGACGGCCACCAGGCACGGCACGCCGCCGCCCTTCTGGTATTCGCCACGCACGGTGTGGCCCGGGCCCTTCGGCGCAATCATGACGACATCCACGGTCGACTTCGGCTCGATCAGGCCGAAATGCACGTTGAGGCCGTGCGCAAAGGCAATCGCCGCGCCATCGCGGATGTTCGGCGCGATCTCGTTCTTGTAGATGTCGGCCTGCAGTTCGTCGGGCGTCGCCATCATCATCAGGTCGGCCCATTTGGCGGCGTCCGCGACGGTCAACACCTTGAGCCCGTCGGCCTCGACCTTCTTGGCGGTCGCCGAGCCGGCCTTAAGACCGATGGCGATGTCCTTGACACCGGACTCCTTGAGGTTGAGCGCATGCGCCCGGCCCTGGCTGCCATAGCCGATGATGGCGACCTTCTTGCCCTTGATGAGGTTGAGATCGGCGTCACGATCGTAATAGACACGCATTTTCGTCTTCCTTCCCGTTTTGAAGATCAGAGCATGATGCCGAAAAGTGTGAAGCGGTTTTCGGACGACATCATGCTCTATCTCTTTGATTTAGAGCCGGATTCAGATTTCAGGTCGACTTGACCTGAAATCATCCGGCTCTGGGGCCTAGCGGCCGGTTGTTTGCTCCATGGAGAGCGAGAAACTGCTGCGTCGCACGGGCGGCATCGCCACCGATCGTCGCCTCAGTCAATTCCAGCCGGTCGCCGAGCAGAAGCCTCATCTGCACATCGCGGGCGACCAGCCCGAAAAAGGTGCGGAATGCCGTTTCGGCATCCGCGAAATCCAGCAATCCGGCCTCGCGTCCCGCTTCCAGCACCGGCTTCAAGCGCCTGGCGAGCGCGAAACGTCCATTCTGCAGCACTATGGCGCCGAGGTCATCCTTGCCGGAACCGGCATGGCCGACGGCTACCCGGTTCAGCGCGATCGAGGTGTCGCTCGAAATCACCTTGAGCCAGTCCGAGGCAAAGCGTTCGAGGCTCGCCGTCAGCGAGGCGATATCGAGGCCCTTGCGGTCGACGGGCGCCACGCGCACCTTGGAGGCCTGCCACTGCACCGTCGCCGTCAACAGCCCGTCGCGGTCGCCGAACCATTTGTAGAGCGTTTCCTTGGAGCAGCTTGCCCGCCGCGCCACCGCGGTCATGGTCAGGCTATCGCCCTCCTCGACGAGCAGGCGAAGGGCAGCGTCGAGAACGGCCTGCTGCCGCTCCGTCAGCGTCTCGCTGCTGTCGATCTCGGCGCCTGCCTGCAACACGTTTCTTTCTCGCCTGATGAAAGGTCACGCCTGGTTGCGTACCGTACGTTACGGTTCGGCATATTGCGCAATCCTGCTGCCGACGCAAGGACAAAATGGAGAAAATCATTTTGGTATCCAGATGCAGCGCGCAAACCGCCAGGTCTGGCTGGCTCAGTCGCCGGCAGGCGGATCGCGCAACCTGCCGAGCAGGGTGGCCAGTGTCTCAACGTCCTCGACCGGAAGCCTGGCGCCCACCAACTCGGCGATCGACCGCCCGTAGACGGCCCACATGCGGCGACGCGTCTCGCGCCCGCTGCCGGTTGTGCGGATGGTCTGGCCGCGGCCGTCATCCGCGACCGGCAGCTTCTCGACCAGGCCATCGGCCTCAAGCCGCGCCAGCAGCCGCGAGATGTTGTATTGCGCAAACAAGGTCCGCTCGATCAGCTGGAACGGCCGCAGCCCGCCCTCGCCCGCTTCGGCAAGCTCGTGCAGCACGTCGTACCAGGCAAGCGGCGGCAGGCCGTTCTCCTTCAGCGCATCCTCGACCTTTTCCACGAGCTGGCGCGAAACGCGTATCAGGCGGGCCCAGGCCTTGATGGCGGCAGGCGAAGGGGAGGTTTTCTCGGTCATGCCAAATCATAGAAGGTAGATGCAATTGCATCAAGCTTGACGATCAATGCATCTGCATCTATATAGATGCATCTGCATCGATATGAAAGGCAAATCCGATGAAGCACGAAATCTGCAAGATCGCCGACATCCCGGAGACGGGCAGCCTGATTGCCCCGTTCTTTGGCCGCGAGGTGCATGTCTGGCGCAGCGGCGACCGCGTCCGCGCGGCCGCCAATGCCTGCCTGCATTTCGGCGGACCACTCGACTGCAAGGACGGCAAGCTCGTCTGCCAGTGGCACGGCGCATCCTTCGATATGGCCAGCGGTGACCGCGTCGAAGGGCCGGCGCCTAAAAACGCGCGCCTGATGTTTCTCTCGACTCGCGTCGAGGACGGCGCGCTCAACTATGTCTGGGGAGAGTGAGATGTCCGGCAAGCTCACACTCGTCAGCCATCATTTGTGCCCCTATGTGCAGCGGGCGGCGATCTCACTCACAGAGAAGGGCGTGCCATTCGAGCGCGTGATGATCGATCTCGCCAACAAGCCGGACTGGTTCAGGGCGATCTCGCCGCTCGGCAAGGTGCCGCTGCTCAGCGTCGATCGCGATGGCGAGGAGACGGTGATTTTCGAATCGGCGGTGATCCTCGAATACCTCGAGGAAACCGAAGCCAATCCGCTGCACCCCGTTGATCCGCTGACGCGCGCCCGGCACCGCGCCTGGATCGAGTTTGGTTCAGCCATCCTGAACGCCATCGGCCGGTTCTACTCCGCTTCCAGCGAGGCCGCGTTCCGGTCCGAAGCCAGCGGCCTGTCGGCGATGTTCGATCGGCTGGAGGCGGAACTGGCAGACCGCACGAGCCCGGGGCCCTGGTTCACCGGCGCGTATTTTTCACTGGTCGACACCGTCTACGGGCCGATCTTCCGCTATTTCGACGTCTTCGACCGGATCAGCGATTTCGGCATCCTCGATGGAAAGCCGATGATCGCGGAATGGCGCCAGGCGCTGAGCGATCGGCGGCCGGTGAAGGAAGCGGTCGACCAGGATTATCCGCAGCGCCTCGAGGCCTTCCTGCGCGCCAAGGCTTCGCGTTTGTCTCAGATCATCCGGCAAGGTGATCAGGCCACCGCGCTTCCTAGCCTCGATTTCGACATTCGTCTCGATAGCGATCGCCTCGCGCCGGGCGGCGCGGAACAGCACGGCGAACAGGGCCGCACGATGCACCGCCAGCCCGAAGCGGCCGCCGCGTTGGGCGTCATAGCGGACGTCGAGCACCGTGCGGCCGCTTCCGGCGTCGGCGCCGTGCAGTCGGTCGATGCGGCTGCCCAGTGAGAGGATGTCGTCGAGCAAGCCAAGCTCGGCCAGCGCGCTGAGCCCGGTCGGCTGCAGGATCAGCCCGGAACCGACCGGCTTCGGTTCATCGAACCGCTCGAAGACGGTGACGTGGTGTCCTGACCGGTTGAGATGGAGCGCCGTGGCCGGCCCGGCCGGCCCGGCGCCGGCAATCGCGATATCGAGAGATTCTTGCATTGCCCGCCCAGCCCGAACAGCAGCATTGCCAAATCAAGCCGCCGCGCTAACGCATCGCGCCTTAGGCTTGCGCGGCGTCGAATGCGGCACGCGCCTCGCGCACCGCGTCATGGTTGAGTTCGGCCCATTGGACGAGCTGATACAGGGGCACGAACATCGAACGCCCGAGATCGGTCAGGCTGTATTCGACACTTGGCGGCTTGGTTGGGAACACCTCGCGATGAACGTAGCCGTCGCGCTGCAGTTCGTGCAGGGTTTGGGTCAGCATGCGCTGCGAGATGTCGGGAACCAGCCGCCGCAGTTCACCGAAGCGATAAGGCTTTTCCGCAAGCGCCGTTACCAGCAACGGGCTCCATTTGCCGTTCATGCCTTGCATGACGTCGCGAACCGGGCAATTGGCGAAATTGGCGCCGTCCGTCATCGCCTTGTAGATCTCGATCTTCGATTTCAGATTGACGATCTTGCCGTCCATCGCTGGTTCCCTGCGTGTGCCTACCTCCCGGAAAACTGCCTTCTTTACGGGGAGCGGTCAATTCCTAATTTAGTGCTGGTCTCTTTTTGAGACCATCAAGAGCACTCGCCGCTTCGGCACAACATCAGGATCACCCCATGAGCGAAACCCTTCTCGTCACCGGCGCCTCCGGCCAGCTTGGCCGCAGCGTCCTGCGCCATCTGCTCGACGCGCAGAAGATTGCGCCGGCGCGCATCATCGCCACCACGCGCAATCCCGAAAGCCTCGCCGATCTCGCGGCGCTCGGCATCACCGTCAGGGCAGCCGACTTCAACGACCAGGCCTCGCTGGAACATGCTTTCAAGGGCGCCGACCGCGTGCTGATCATCTCGACCGGCGACCTCGACCTCAAGAGCGACCGGCGCCTGAAGCAGCATCAGGCCGCGGTGGCCGCCGCCCGGGCGGCCGGCGTCTCCCACCTGCTCTACACCTCGATGCCCAATCCGGAGCCGGGTTCGCCGGTGCTGTTTGCCGGCGACCATTACGGCACTGAACAGGCGATCAAGGCGAGTGGAATCGCCTACACGATCTTCCGCAACGGCTGGTACCAAGAGAACCTGTTCCTGGCGCTGCCGCACGCAATTGCCTCGGGCAAGTGGTATACGTCGGCGGGCGAAGGGCGTATCGCCCATGGAGCGCGCGACGACATGGCCGCCGCGATTGCCGCCGGCCTCGCTTCCGGCTCGACCGACAGCCGGATCCACACGCTGACCGGCCCGCAGGCCTATACGACGACCGAGATCGCCGCCCTCGTTAGCGAGGTCACCGGCAAACCGCTGGAAGTCATTCAGTTGCCCGACGAGGCCCTGACCGAGGGCGTGAAGGCAGCCGGCGTTCCCGAGGAGTTCGCCCGCATCATCGTTTCCTTCGACGCCAACACCCGCTCCGGCCGCATCTCCATGGTGACGGACGCGATCGAGACGCTGTCGGGACGCAAGCCGAAGTCGCTGAAGCAGTTCCTTGAGGCGAACAAGGCAGCGCTCGCCGGCTGAGGCGGCAGCACGCGCTCACAACTGTGAAGGCCGCGCTCCTTGCGGGCGCGGCCTTTCTCTATATCGCCACCTGCGTGCCGATCTCGACCACGCGTCCGGTTGGGATCTGGAAGTACTCTGTCGCATCCGCCGCCGTTCTTGCCAGGCCGATGAACAGCCGGTCCTGCCACAGCGGCATGCCGGAATTGGGAGAGGCTTTCAGCGAACGCCGCGACAGGAAGAAGGACGTCGTCATGATATCGAACTTCCAGCCCTGCTTACGGCAGATCGCCAGCGCGCGCGGGATGTTGGGCTGCTCCATATAGCCGAAGTTCAGCGTCACCCGCATGAACAGTTCGTTGACCGTCTCCATCTTGACGCGGTCGCTGTCGGGCACCACCGGCTGCGGCGCGGTCACCACCGAGAGGATGACGTTCTGCTCGTGCAGCACCTTGTAGTGTTTCAGGCTGTGCATCAACGCGGTCGGCGCGCTCAAGGGATCGCTGGTCAGGAACACGGCCGTGCCCGACACCAGCTGCGGCTTCTTCTTCAGCAGGTTGCCGGCGAGGAAATCGAGTGGGATCTCGTTGCGACGGGTCTTGTCGAACAGGTAGCGGCTGCCCCGCACCCAGGTCCACATGGCCATGATGATCGCGAAGGCCACCGCCAGCGACGCCCAGCCACCCTCGAATACCTTGACGATGTTGGAGGCGAAGAAACCGACGTCGATGAAGGCGAATAGCGCCGTCAGGCTGATCGCCAGCCAGGACGGCCATTTCCAGATGCGCGACATGACGACATAGAGCAATACCGTCGTCACCAGCATATTGCCGGTCACCGAGATGCCGTAGGCCGAGGCCAGCCTGCTGGATTCGCCGAAGCCGACCACCAGCAGCATCACCACCAGCGCCAGCAGCAGGTTGACGCGCGGCATGTAGATCTGGCCGGACTGCTTTTCCGACGTGTGCAGGATCTCGAGCCTGGGCAGCATGTTGAGCTGAACCGCCTGCCTGGTCAGCGAAAAGGCGCCGGAGATCACCGCCTGGCTGGCGATGACGGTCGCGGCGGTCGCCAGCACCACCATCGGTATCAGCGTCCAGCCCTCGTTCATTTCAAAGAACGGATGGCCGACGACGCCGTTCTTCGTCAGCACGAAGGCGCCCTGCCCGGCGTAGTTGAGCAGCAGGCAGGGAAACACGATCGCCAGCCAGGCGAGCACGATCGGCTTGCGGCCGAAATGGCCGAGATCGGCATAGAGCGCCTCGGCGCCGGTGACGGCGAGGAAGATGGCGCCGATGGTGACGAAGGCGACGTCCGGCGAATGGATCAGGAAGGCGACGATGT
>NZ_RZOT01000248.1:0-8465 GCF_003999085.1 Mesorhizobium sp. M4A.F.Ca.ET.090.04.2.1 | reverse complement strand
ACCGCGAGCTGATCGACATCAGGCTCTCTTACGGTCCGCATTATCGCGAGCACCCGACCGAGGACATCGTCCGGGACGCCGTCTATCCCGTCTGCGCGCCGGCGCTGACCGGCGCGATGAAGCGTGACGGCCTCGCCGGCCTGCCGCTGATCCATACGGACTGGGGACCGACCGGCGCGTCGTTCCCGTCCTGGCGCAACTGGTTCGAGGCGGCGGGGATCGATCCGGGCCGATCGGCGCGGCGCGGCCTGTCGGCAAACTCGTCACGGGCAGCGCTCGACCTCGCCATTTCAGGGCTAGGCGTGGCGCTCGTCCAGGGAATCTACTGCGCCCAGGCGCTCGAAGACGGCCGGCTGGTTCGGCCGGTCCTCCGCACGGCGGACCTGCGCCAGCCCTATTGCCTGACGATCCCAGAGCGCAGCGCCCGGCGCGACGTTGTGGCGGCATTCCGCGATTGGCTGATCGAGGAATGCGCGCGCGCCGTCAGATCGCCGGCGCTTATGGCTAATTTCGCCGATCAAGCATCCCCGTAGTAAGCCTACGGTCGCATCCTTTGGCCGAATTGACCTGGAATGCGCCGGGCCGGTTCCGCTGCGACGGCCTGCCTCACCGGCTCGGCCCGAGGCCCGTGGGCAAATCCGCCCGGCACGAACCCGAGCAGTATGATCGCGGCGATGAAGCCGTATTGCAGGACCTCGAAGGTAAGCGGCGGAAGGCTTCCCGGAAGAACCGAGACAGCCAGTTTCGGAGCAAGAACGCCGAAACCCACCGTGGCTGGCCAGCCAATGTCACGCACACGCGCCAACACCATCCATATCATCGCAACAATGGTCGCGAAGCCCATCGCCACGAGCATGGAGATGTAGATCGTTCCGATGGCGGAGTTCTTTGCCTCCATGGCGAGCGCCTGAACCACCATGCCCGAGGCATGCTCTCGCACCGACTCCGGCTGTGGATGCATGCCTTGATCGGGAGTCTTCAACCCTTCGACAAAGGACCTCTGGCTCTGGGCGATATTGGCGCCGTTGGATGCGTAGACCTGATCCTGGATGCCCTCTTTTGTTCCAACCAGAAAATGCTCGATCGGGCCCTTGGCAAAATCGAATCCAACAAGGAAAAGCAGCAGGCAGAAATATAGTATCTGGCCGCAACTTCCCGATTGAAACAGCTTCATCATCTATTCAAAATCCCCAAGCAACCCTCAATATCTGCGGGTAGCATGATGGGCTTAAGCTGCGGTTAGACGGTTCGCTCCAAATTAAGCAAATGGCTGCGGTCAGAGATGCCCGGCCAAAGCCGCAACCATGTCCTTGTTGGTGGCGACTGGAATGATCTCGAACTCCACCAGATCATTCCATTCGATGGCCCAACGCTGCAGGAGCGTGACGTCGTCGGCTTCCACCAACAGGAAGCAGCGGCTCATATCTGCCGCGATCCAGCTGTGGTGGACGACAAGCTCATCCGGCTTCAGCCGGCCCCGGTCGCGGAAGCGACGGTAGATCTCCTTGCGGTCGCAGCCGTGAAAATCCTCGATCACGAAAAACAGCATGCTTTTCCCCCAGTTTGAGCGAACAGGAATTGAGGAACTGGAGAATTGAGTGGCTAGCGCAGCCATCCGTCCTAACTTCCTCAGTTCCTCACTTCCCCAGTTCCTCAATTCCGTTCCCGGCCGCTACCGCCCGGGCCGCTCCAGCCGGTCCAGGAACCACTGCGTCAGCCGCACCCAGACCTCGTCCTTCTCGCCCGAATCCTCCCAGCCGTGGTCGAGATTGGGATTGTCGTTGACCTCGATGACGAAGACGCCATCCTTGGTCTCCTTGAGGTCGACGCCATAGAGGCCGTCGCCGATGCAGCGCGCCGCCTTGACCGCCGTCTCGACGACATGATGCGGCGTCTCCTTCAGCGTGAAGGTCTTGATGCCGCCCTGGTCGGGCTTGCCATTGGCCTTGTGGTTGACGATCTGCCA
This sequence comes from Mesorhizobium sp. M4A.F.Ca.ET.090.04.2.1, assembly GCF_003999085.1. Lineage (NCBI taxonomy): Bacteria > Pseudomonadati > Pseudomonadota > Alphaproteobacteria > Hyphomicrobiales > Phyllobacteriaceae > Mesorhizobium > Mesorhizobium sp. M4A.F.Ca.ET.090.04.2.1. The sequence goes on along the minus strand of NZ_RZOT01000248.1, from coordinate 6,499 downwards.
GTGCTTCTTGGCCATCAGGTAGTGCACGGCAAACAGCGGCTGACCGCCGAGCACGCCGACACGCCAGTCATATTCGGTCGGGATGAATTTCTGCGCGATCAGGAGATCGGAATCCTCCAGCCATTCGGTGGCGAGCCGGGTCAGTTCCTCGAGGTTCCCGCATTTCTTGACGCCGCGCGAAAACGAGGAATCCGGGATCTTCAACACCAGCGGGAAGCCCAGCGTCTGCGCTGCCAGCTCCAGATCCGAGGTGCCGGCAATGATGACGGTCGGCGGCACCGGCACCTTGTTGTAGGTCATCAGCTCGTTCAGATAGACCTTGTTGGTGCAGCGGATCATCGACAGCGGATCGTCGATGACGGGCATGCCTTCCTGTTGCGCCCGGCGGGCGAAGCGGTAGGTGTGGTTGGAGATCGAGGTGGTCTCGCGGATGAACAGCGCGTCGTAGTTGGCGAGCTTGGCCAGATCCTTCCTGGTGATCGGCTCGATTTCGACGCCCATCTTCTCGGCGATCCGCGCCCAGTAGCGCAGCGAGGAAATCTCGGACGGCGGCAATTCCTCATGCGGATCGACCAGCGTAGCGAAGGTGTAGCGCGCCGGGGTGCGGCCCTTGGTGTCTCGCCATTCGCGGTTGGTGTAGGTCTCCAGGCACTGCAGGAAGAAGGCTTCCTCATCATCGGTCATGCGGGCCAGCGGCAGGAAGCCGATCTTGCGGATCGAGGCCCATTCGGCGCTGTCCTTGATGTGAACCTCCAGCGCCGGCGCGCGGAACCAGTCGAAGAGCAGCTTGGCGAAACGGTCCCACACCTTGGAGGGGCCGATGCCGAAGAAGATGGCGACCTTGGCAGGGAAAACGCCGCCGAGATCCTTGCGGCATTTGTTGAGCGCAAGCTCCAGTTCGGGCAGCGCATGCTCGTAGAGCTTGCGCTCCGACAGGTCGATCATGGTCTCGACCGTCGGGATCACCTTGTGGCCGCGCGAACCGGCGAGCAACGAGGCATAGTAGCCGCGGCTCTGGTAGCCGTAATTGTTCGACAGGTTGATGACCTTCGGCCGCTGGCCGCGAAACAGCGAAGGATGGGCAAGATAATCACGGTTGGTGATGATCTTGTGCGGCGTCGCCACCTGGTCGAGGTCGTTCTGCCTTCCGGTAAGGATGACCCAGGTCATTGTCTTCAGCGCTTCCCTAGAATGATGGCGGCACGCAATCCGTCACGGCCGAACTGCGCCATGTTCATGAAGATGCCGTAAGGCACGGGAATATTGGCCGCATCAAGGATCGTCTCCTGCCGCTCGTCCTCGACCCAGGGATCGTGGATCAGGATATGGTCGCCGTCGTCGCCGATCGCCAGCACCCAGTGCGGAACCTTCTTGCCGAACATCAGGAAGCCGCTGATCAGCACCAGCACCAGCTTTCCCCCGGCGATGGCGTTGCGAACATCGTCGAGGGCGAATGAACGGTAATTCACCGGAATGCCGTAAAGTTCCGCGCGGCGGCGGAAGTCGACCTGGGCAAGCTCCATCACCCGGCGCTTGTCCTCGCTGCGCACCGATTGCAGGAACAGCGCGCCATGGAAGGAGACGAAGATCTCCGCCGCGAGCCCGCTTTCATAGCCGGCCACCGCCAGTCCGAACGGCTCGCAACCGCCAGGCCCAGACATCATGAAGACAGTGGTCGCCTCGCGCCACAGGCGGATTTCCATCACCGGATCGGGCACGAAACCGTGGTCGAAATTGGCCATCGCCATCATCAGGCAGCATGGTCCGCAGGTGAACTCGCAGGTCTGCGGATAGAACGGCACCATGGTGGCGATCGGCACGTCGCCGCGCAGCGTCTTTTCGTAGCGTAGCGCGGTGGCGCCGTCCTCATAGTAGTCCGGCTCGCGGCCGATCTTGCGGTAGCCGGCCTGCTCGTAGACGCGGATGGCGCGATGATTGTCTTCGCGCACTTCGAGGCGCAGCATCATACGGTCGTGCTCGAAGGCCGCCTCCTCCGCTGCCGCCAGGAGTTGACGGCCGATGCCGAGCTGGCCGAAGAAGGGACCGACGGCGATGGAATAGAGACGGGCGACGCCGCTGCCCTTGCGAAACAGCACCACGGCATAGCCGGCGACGCGGCCATCGCTTTCGGCAACCAGCATTTCGGCGGTCTCGCGCTCGATCAGCTGGCGGAAGGAGCGGCGCGACATGCGGTCGCTTGAAAAGACGGCCTTCTCGATGGCGGCGAGGTCATCGACGTCGGACACGCGGGCCTTGCGGATCTCGGCAGGCATGCGGGCTTCAGAAAACCTCGATTGGATTGTGGAAACGGCCCCGGTCGAAACATCGGTATACCGGCGCAATCACCGGTATTCGTCAAGCGCTTTCGCACCTCGATTAGGGCCGAATTGTGACAGGCTGAATAGTGGTCCAATGCTGAAGGAGCGCTGTACTGGCGCGCTGTTTTCGGAATGGCGCCGATGTCAGAAAAACGCCGGTTTTCAACTGGCAAGGCCGGCCAGAAGCTGGCCGTAGGCACTCTTGGCGACGGCCGCCAGACGCTCGCGCGGCAGCGAGCCGACGACGGCGCAGCCATAGCCCTCGTCCAGCCAGTAGACAGCCTCGGGACCGTCAGCCTCGGCCGCGTAGGTGCCCTTGGACTTTCCGGCCGATTCGGCGGTCACGAACAGCGAGATGCGCTCGCCTTTGGCGTCCTCGTAGAGCAGCATCGCCGCCTTGCCCTGGCCGGCCGGCAGCAACCGGCCGCCAACGAGCTGGAAGCCTTCAGCCACGAGATCGGGAGCGACCAGCTTCAGGCCGACGCGGTTGGAGAGCCAGGTCTGCAGATGGTCCTTGTCGCTCGCCGGCACCTCGACCGCATGGCGGTTCTCGGCGGCATAGATGACGTGGGCGGCGATCGCCTGCTCGGCGAGCAGGTCCTCGCTTTCGCCTCCCCTGCCGATGCCATCAATGCCGGCGACATAGCCGGCGAGCCCGCCGATCACCAGCACCGCTGCTGCGGCGGCCGAAAGCCACCAGCGCGCGCGCCACGCTGTCGTCCTCGCCGGCGCCTCGCCGAACACGGCCTGCTTCAGCCGTGCCGGCACCGGTTCGTCGAGCACGCCGGCAAAGGCGGCGCGAAGGGCCGCCCGGTCGGCGACGAAGCGGGCGGCCCTTGCCTTCATTTCGGGATTGGCCTCGAGCCAGGCCTCATAGGCCATGCGCTCCTCGCCCGGCAGCTCGCCGTCAAGGGCCATGTGGATGTCGCGTTCGGAGAAATCGCGCCGGGTCATTTCTCGACGATCCTTATCGAGCGGCGGCGCGCCGTGTCATCCAGCAGGCCACGCAGTTCCTCGCGCCCGCGCGCGATGCGCGACATCAGCGTGCCGGCAGGCACGCCGAGGATATTGGCCGCCTCGGCATAGGAAAACCCTTCGATCGCCACCATGACCAGGGCTGCGCGGCGATCGGGGCTGATCGCCTGCAAGGCATCCATGATCTCGCGCGAGGCGATGCTCCCAACCTGATCGGCGGGAGCGGCCTGCGCCTCACCGGCCTCTAGCGGCAGCATCGCCGCCTCGCCGCGCCGGTTCACCTTGCGCATCTGGTCGATGAACAGATGATGCATGATCGTAAACAGCCACCTCCTGGGGCTTTCTCCCGTCTGCCAGTTGTCAAGCCTCACCAGCGCCCGCTCGAGGCAGTCCTGGACGAGGTCGTCGGCGGAATCGCGGTCGCGCAGCAGCGAGCGCGCGTAGCGGCGCAAACGCGGAATTTCGCCAAGGATCGCTGCCTTCTTTTCGTCCATGACCGCTGGTTTTCGAGGTCGTTTCCCATCCAGATTGAACGCGCCTTTCCGGCGCGGCGCAAGCAGCCAGCGCGAAGCGGTCCACCGCTCCGGTCACCCAAGCAATGGAATGAACGCTGGTGGGTGCGGATTTATTCCCGGCTAGCCGATCGTTTCTGCTTGTTCCGCCTTCTCATTCGCCGCGCGCGTCAACAGCCGCTGGTAGAAGAGGCCGATGCCGATCAGCACGGCGCCGAGGCCGATAAAGGACAGCGCCCTGAGCACGCCTTCCAGCTCCGACATGTCGAACAGGAAGACCTTCAGCACGGCGATCGCGATCAGCGCTGCGGATGCGACGCGCAGCACCTGCGATTTCAGCCACACTCCGGCGGTCAGTAGCGCGACGCCGATGGCCAGCCAGAGCGCTGAATAGGTGTAGGTCTCCACCTGGCCGAGCCCGCTCCACAACCCGATGAACTCGCCCTTGAACAGCCGCCTGACCGACAGTGTCGCGTAGGCGAAGGCGAGCAGCGAGGCGACCAGCGCCAGCATCTGCGCATACCAGCGGGGGCGCTTGTCGCGGACGTAGAGCGCCAGCGCGCCGGTGGCGACCGCCGGCAGGAGATAGGCGAGGAACAGGAGGTTGAACACCGGGATCGTCCCTGTCGATTCGTCGGTGAACAGCGGGTTCAGCACCACGAAATGCCGGACGGCGACGAAGGCGACGGAGAGCACGCCGACGGCCATCGAGCCGTAGCGCAGCACCGAGCTTGGCGAGCGCCTGTCGATGGCGACCAGGATGGCGCCGGCGCCAATGGCGATCAGCGTGTAGATCGCCTGTTCGGCGAGCGTGACCGTGCCGGTGTCCAGCACACCGCCATGCATGGCGTGGCGCACCAATATGGCGAGCGTGAGCAGCGCGAAGAGCGCTGCCCCCGCTTCCATCGCCAGGCGCGGCCGGCCGTTTGTGGTGCGGGCGAGCTGCCAGGCGGCGAAGCCGAAGGCCAGCGCCGGCACGCCGTAGCCCGGCAGCAGCCAGTTGAAGATAGGCGTCGTCGACAGCGATGCAGCGCCGACGATGGTCGGGTCGTAGGCGACGCGGCCAAGCGTGGCGACGACGGCGCCAACCGAAATCCAGCCGAGCACCGGATAGGACCGCCAGCGGGTCGCCAGCGCCGGTACGACGGCCGCGGCGCCGACAAGCACGGTGGTCCAGCCGGAGCCGAAGGGCATGTGCAGCATCAACAGGGCGGCGATCGCGGCGCCGCCGAGCGCGAAGGAGACGGCGACGTCTCCCTTGAGCGGCGGCTCCTCGGCGCGCGCGATCCATTCACCGCCGGCGGCGAAGGCCACGACCAGAAGAGCCGCGACCGCAGCGTAGAGGAAGTCGCGGTCGAGATTGCCGAATGTGAACCATAGCGCCGTAAGCACGACCAACGGCGCGATCACGCCCCAGGCCGCCCAGGACGCCGACCGGATGCGGGCGGTTGCCACCCATCGACGCGCGGCCCAGAAGCCGGCGGCGATGAACAGCAGGCCGAGCCCGACGCCGATGTTGCGCGTCAACTGATCGGACACCACCACCGGCTGGCCGTCAACGCCGAGGCTGCCGCCGATGAACTCGGAACCGATCGAGGTCGGCGGGATGATGCCGAGATAGATCATCGCCGTCACCAGGCCGGCGGCATGGAGAAGCGGCAGCGCGCGCGGTTGATAGAGTGCCACCGCCAGCATAGCGGCAAGGAGCGCGGCGCCCGCCAGGGCATCGCCGGCAACTATGAAGGCCGGGTCGACCGAAAGCCCGAGCGCCGAAAGCCCGACGAAAATAGCGGGCGCGATCGACGGCCAGTCGAAACCGCCGGAGGATTCGGCTTCGGCACCGCGGGCGCCCAGCCAGACGAACGCGAGCACCGCCAGCGTCGCGGCATTGATGAACAGGATGGCCGACAGGTTCGCAGCGGGCGTGTTGGCCATGTAGAGGATGGTCCAGAGGCCGGTGCCGACGAAGGCCGCCGCGGCGAGCGCCTTCCAGTCGCGCAGGCGGGCAATCGCCGCGGTGGCGGCAAGCACGATCGCCAGATAGACGAACAGCGCCCAGGGATTGGGCGCCTGAGAGGAGACGAGCGCCGGCGTCGCCATGGCGCCGATCAGGCCGATGCCGGCCAGCGCCAGGCCATGGACCAGCGATGCGGAGATAGTGGCGACGCCGATGGCGCCGAGAAGCGTGAAGGCCAGCGCCGGACCGATGAAGCCGTAAATGCCATGCGCGGCATAGATGGTGCCGAACAGGATGAAGGCGCCGGCCGCCGTCAGGATCGCCGGGATATAAGCGCCGGCGGCACCCTGCACTGGCACCTTGAAGCCGGTGCGGCGGATGAATTCGCCACCGCCGACTAGCACCAGGCCGAGAATGCCGGCCATGGTGAGGCGCACGCCGGGGCCGAAAATGCCGGCTTCGATGGTATAGCGGATCAGGAACAGGCCGCCGAGCGCCAGCGCGATGCCGCCGACCCAGACCGCCCAGCGGGTGCCGAGCGCGGTCTCGACGTCGGTCTGCCGCGCGGCCTTCGCCGGTTGTGCGGCCTCGGCGGGGCCTGCCGCAGGTTCCGCCGCTGTCGGCGCCTCGTCCTTGGCCCAGGGTCCGGAAACGACCTCGCCCACTGCAGCGGCGGGCTGCGCCGCCGGCGCTTCGGCGGGCACATCAGCCGCCACAGGAGGAGACGCGACTTCGGC
>NZ_RZOT01000247.1:0-8508 GCF_003999085.1 Mesorhizobium sp. M4A.F.Ca.ET.090.04.2.1 | reverse complement strand
GTGCAGGACGGCCGGATAGGGCCGGCCACGCTCGCCGCGGTGCGGGCCAAGCCCGCCGGCGTCGTCATCGACACGCTCTGCGATGCCCGCTTGGCGTTCCTCCGGCGTCTGCCGACCTGGCCGACCTTCGGCCGGGGCTGGGAGAGCCGCGTAGTGGGGGTGCGCATCCAGGCCATGATGATGGCCGAGCCTGTTTTTGTTCAGCCCGCGCCGACTTCCCCGGTTTCCGGTCCGACGCCGCCGAGCGTGCCGCAGGCTCCTACGCCTGCCGCTGCCGCCAAGGAGCGCAATCCGCTCTGGGCTGCGCTGTTCGCATTCCTCAAAGCCATCTTCGGAAGGAACTGACTATGTGGGCCACGATACGCGCCTGGTTCAAAGATTCCGAAACCATCGTTTGGGCTCGGCTCCAAATGCTTGCTGGTGCGATGCTGGTGGTGATCGCCACGACCGATCCGACGCTGTTCAACCAGTACATCCCGGAGCGGTGGCTGCCGCTCTACATAGTCGGCTCCGGCATCGTGACGGAGTTTGCCCGCCGGCTGCGTGCAAAGGACATGTGAGATGGTCGAGGTCTTCACCGCGCTCCTCGAATCGTTTCTGCACAATCCAGTCGTCATCGCGATCGGCGCGGGCATCGTCATGGCAGTTGGCGCGTGGGTTAAGGGCCGTCTCTCCGGCGCCAAGGCAGAACGCAACAAACAGGCCGTAGAGCGGCTGGCAGCCCGTGACGAGGCAGACAAGATCGACCAGGCCGTTGCTGGCATGTCTGACGCCGAGGTTCTGAAGGAACAAGCCAAATGGTCGCGCCCAAAATCCTAGCCCTGGCTGCCTTCGTCGCCCTTGCCGCCTGCCAGCACGCGGGCGGCAGTTTCTGCGACGTCGAGAAGCCGAATCGCAATCCCGTCGAAGACATGACGTCGACCGAAGCAAGGTCGGCACTCGCGCACAATCTCAAGGGCGCCAAGCTCTGCGGCTGGAGGCCATGATGCACGATCTGTTCGATCTCCTGGGCATCAAAGGCCCTGTAGTGGCTGCCGGCCTCGCTGGCGGCATCCTGAGGGCTCTCTCGCGCCACCGCTATAAGATCCGCGAGATGATCGCCTCGCCGATCTGCGGGGCGCTGGCGGCGGCCTATTTGACGCTGCCGACCGTGGCCTACTCCCAAGCGATCGGTCTGCCTATCCCTGATGCCAAGGATGAAACCACCATCCTGGCCGCCGCTTTCCTGATCGGCGTTTCAGCGATGTGGATTTCGGACATTGTATTCGAGGTGATCGTGCGGCGGTTCAGGCCGGCGGCGGAGAATTGACCATGAGCCAGACTGCCCGACAATAAATTAGCACTGTTTGCAAAAATGGTTTGCGCCATTGAAGGCGCCTGCTAGGAATGCTCAAATTTCCGATGAAGATCCATGCCTAACAAACCCGAAACAGTCCAATTTGTATTCTATTTGCCCACCGCCGAGGCTTGGGACGCCCTGAACACTTGGAGCCGAGTTTTCTCGCAGACTCCTTCCTCTTTTCAAAAAAATCCGTCTGGAGCGCCGCCCGGCGGTCGCGCTAGCGATACGTGGCAAGGATTGAACGTCACGCTGGTAACACAGCCGGGTAGGGTTGATGTATTCTTTGCCGGAATCGAGAAAGACCCGGATGAGTTCCCATACCTCAAAAGCGCAGAAGGTACATTCGATCAGGTAACGAACGTCGCCAAGAAGTTGATGACCTCGCCCGGTTCACGTGTGGCGATGGTGACTACACTTTCGGAAAAACACGGTTCGGGTCCTGAGGCCGCAAGAGCCTTCGCTAGCCTCACCGGAACAAAAGTTCCCGATAGATCAAGTGATCTGCTCTTCGCCTTGAATGTGCCGAAACATTCCAAGAACCTGTCGATGTCACTCAACCGAATTCTCCGGGCTGAGGTCGCCCACCGTCAAAAAATTATCATGCAAGGAGTCATCGGGCAGAGCGCAACGCAACAAGTTGTCGCCAGCCACTACGCCCTAGCTGTCGCCATAGACGTAAACACTGTCCCAACCGGACATGAATTTCAACCTCCGAAGCTAAACAGGATGCTGGAGGAAGTGATTTCAGAGACTCGAACCCTTATATCTGAGGGGTATGCAAGAGTGCTGACGCATGGTTAGATCCTTCAGAAATACGTCTGGTGCCGCGACCACAATTCCTGCCGGCTTGTTATCGTCTATGATACTGGCTGGGACCGCACTCGTCAGCCCTGCAGTTCCATCTGGTATGGAGAGCCGCCCCACGGCCAATCCGGAGACCCATCGAATTCACTTGATTAGCGCGTTTACCGATCCGTCTGGCGGACACCTGCAGACCAGGACCTGGTCCGTGGAAACCAGCTCCACATACAAACCGGATGTCGTTCAGACAGAGACGCTAGTTCTCGTTCCGGCAGATCGGGTCACCGGAAGCGCGACCACAGTTCTTGAAGTGGTTGAATTTGTCGACTCTGCCACAAAGAACCCGTTCGATGCCCACCATCAAATAGAAACGTCGAAATGGCTTTCGATTGAACATAATATGGCTAGATGGCGGAAACTTTCCCCTGGCTGGGATGGAGCTTCAGCAGTGCCTCCCGAAACTTCATCGCTCGACGCTATGAAGGACTTTGTCTCAAAACTCAGGCAACTGGATATTGCTCCGCCCTCAACGATGATTTCAGCGGACGGGGAGTTGACTATACATTGGGATAGCAATGCAGGTTATGCCCACATCTCGTTTTTGTCAGACGGACATATTATCGGGATAGTAAGGAGAAAGGGCCAAAGATCGATTGAGTTTGACGAACCGTATGATAGTTATCAACTTGACTCGCACTTGTATTCTTCTTTGAAAGCCCTCGCCTGATAATCCATCGCGAATGTCTTGGACAGATCGGCCTGAAAACGTTTCCCAGTGTGGCGGCGAACTTGGTCCCGTCGCCGACGACGAATTTGTTGCGCGTTTGCTGCACGAACGAAACTTGGAACCCAACTTCGATCCCTTCCCAAGAAGTGAGATTTTTGGACTGAAAGGGCAGTCCAACACGTGCGGTGATGCGGACGGTGTGTCCCTGGTGCGCTGTAATTTGCTCACGGATGATGAGTTGGTTGCTCGTAGCATTGCGCTGGCCAACCTAAGACCGCCTCGTGCGGCGGCGGGAGCGCACGTCGGCGCAGTTGCGGCTGCTCGCGCAATTAGGCTGGAGGGGATACCTTCGCAGGCAGTGTTCATCTATGACGATCCTAAGCAGGACGATAAGTTCCACGCAGTAATGCGAGGGATAGAAGGACTGTCGCGACCGGTGCAATCCGATTTGCGGCGCGAGATAATGCGCGTGTTCAATCGTCGTGTTGTCGCCTAGTCATTGTCTGACGGCGGCGGCCCGCCAAAGCGAAATCACAAAGTCACACGACCGCAAGCGGCTTAGAATTTCGCATTCGCAGCCAGCATCCTGCCCGCCATGGCAAAGGCGGACAAGCGAACCCCGGATCAGCAGAAGCAGGGCGCGGCTCTTCGTGAAGAGGGGTCGAAGTGGCGTGCTCGCGTCGAGGCGGCTGGCAAGCTTGAAAAGCAGTGGATGGACGACGCCGAAAAGGCGGTGAAGGCCTACACCGGCGAAACCAAGTCCGACGACCTGAGCACATCCGCCACGCTCGGCAACACCTACGACTTCAACATCCTTTTCGCCAACGTCGAGACCATCGTTCCGGCGATCATCAACAGTCCGCCCGCGCCTGACATCCGGCGCCGCTTTGCCGACGAGGATCCTGCGGCAAAGGACGTCGCCGAGCTGATCGAGCGCGCCATTCGCAAGCAGGTCGACGATTCCAAGCTCCAGGTCGAACTGGAGGGCGAGGCACAAGACGGCTTCTTGGCCGGTCGCGGCATCATCCGGCTTCGCTTCAAGAGCGACATCGTGAAGGACGAGACGAGCAATGCAGAGCTTGCCGACGCTGCCGAGCGATCAAATGTGGATGACGGAGCAGGAGAAGCGGATGCTTCCGGCGACGATGTTCGAGGCGAGCTTTACGGTGCTGGAAACGCGGATGCAGGACCAGGTTCTGCGGCTCCAAGTCAGGAACGCCTCGCCAACGAATGCATCGAGTTCGAGGCGGTAAGCTGGCGCGACTACCGGCACGGTCCGGCGAAGCGCTGGAAGGATCGGCCGTGGGATGCATTCCGCTTTGTCGTACAGCGTGAAGATGAGGGCGCGGTGTTCGACGCCGGCCTTATCAGCATTCAGACCGACGATCAGGAGAAGAAGGCGCGCGGCGAAGGCGACAGTGACCTGTGCGGCTGGGAAATCTGGGACAAGGGCAGCCGCAAGGTCATTTTCATCGACGACAACGGGGTAGTGCTGAAGAAGGTCGACGACCCGCTTGGCCTGACAGATTTCTTCTGCATTCCAGCACCGGTGCAGCCGATCGAACTCACCGGCCGGCTGATGCCGGTTAATCCGTTCTCGATCTATAGCAGGCTCGCCGACGAACTGGACCTGACCACCAAGCGCATCGGCGTCATCACCCGCCACATGAAGGTTAAGGGCTGGTATTCCGGCGACGCTGGCGACATCGCCAACATGCTGGCGGCCGACGACACCGAATTCGTGCCGATCGGCAATGCCGACATCTGGGCAGCCAATGGCGGGCTGTCCGGCGCCGTCGCGTTCTGGCCGGTCGAGAAGTTCATTCTGGTGTTGCGGGAGCTCTACAGCGCCCGCGAACAGACCAAGCAGGCGATTTACGAAATCACCGGCATTTCGGACATCGTGCGCGGCGCCTCACAGGCCAGCGAGACCGCCACGGCGCAGAACATCAAGACGCAGTGGGGCTCGCTGCGCATCCAGAAGATGCAGCGCATGATGGAGCGCTGCGCGCGCGACATCTTCGTGATGATGGCCGAAATCATCCCGTCGAAATTCTCGCATGAGACGCTGCAGCAGATGACTGGCGTGCAGATCATCCCGACGCAGCAGGATCTGACGCCAGTGCAGCCTCCACCGGCACCACCGCCCGGCGCTCAGGTGCCGCCCGAGCAGCAACAGCAGCTTCAGCAGGCCACGCAGGCGGCTCAGCAGGCCGAACAGCAGCGGCAGGCCAAGGTGGCCAAGCTGCAGTCAATCCAGCAGCTTCTGACGCAGCGCCTGGCCATGATGTACCGCATCGACGTCGAGAGCGATTCCACGGTCAAGGCGGACCTCACCAGGCAGAAGGCCGAGGCGGCCGAGTTCATGCAGGCAGCCGGCGCCTACTGGACCGCTGTCGGCCCGCTGATCCAGCAAGGCGAACTGTCGAAGGAAGTGGCGGTCGAAATCTTCGCCGCGAACTCGCGTCTCTTCAACCTCGGCAAGTCGGTCGAGGACGTTCTGGAAAAGATGGTGACCGATGCCAAGGCGCAAGCCGGCCAGCCTCCGCAGCCTAGTGCCGAACAACAAAAAGCTCAGGCGGACGCGAAGGCGCGAGAAGCGGACCAGGCGGCGAAAGCTGCTGACGCGAAAACCAGACAGGACGCCGCCGCGCAAGACATGCAGTTCAAGCGCGAACAGCATGACATGACCATGGCCGAGAAGCGCCTTGACCTTCAGTCGAAGCGTCAGTCCGCGCGCATCGACCAGAACCAGGTCCTGCTCGCCAACGGCATCGTTCCGCCGCCGGATCCCGAGCAGATCGATGGCCAGGCGGTGCTGAAAGAGATGGCCGCGCAGCGCGACATGTTCGGGCAGGCGCTTGCCGCGCTCATTCAAGCGCTTTCGCAGCCGAAGCAAATCATCCGGGACGCCCAAGGCCGTGCCGTGACGGCGATTCCGATGCAAACCCCGACACAGCAGCCGGTGCAATGACGATTTCCCTGAAGCACAAGTTTCATTCGGCCATCCCGGATGCAGGCGACCCGACGATTGTCCAGCCGTCGAACTGGAACGACGAGCACGATCTGGTGCAATCGACCGGGAAGTTGCTCGGCCGCGTGACGGCCGGAGACGGCGTCACCGAAGAGCTCACGCCGGTTCAGGTGCGCGCGCTGCTCAACGTGGCTGACGGGGCTACCGCGAACCAGACGGATGCCTTCCTCCTGTCTCGGGCCAATCATACAGGCACGCAGCTAGCCGCGACGATTTCGGATTTTTCGACAGCGGCCGATGCGAGGGTCAGCGCGGCAATTGGCGTTACCGTGCAAGCTTATGACGCCGATCTGGCCTCATGGGCTGGCGTGACACGCGCTTCAGGCTTTGACGCGTTCGCGGCCACTCCATCGAGCGCCAATCTCCGGGCGCTGCTGACGGACGAGACAGGAACGGGCGCGGCTTATTTCCAGGGTGGGAACCTTGGAACGCCATCCGCTGGCGTTCTGACCAACGCCACAGGCCTGCCACTCTCGACGGGCGTTACCGGAACGCTGGCGGTTGACAATGGCGGGACGCCAATCCCGATCTACGCGACGACTGTTACGCTGGCCGCAGCAACGGTGCCGAATACCATAACAGCCGTCCAAGTCGCGGATTTCTCATCTCTCGGGGATAGTGGCGGCCACAGGCGCAAGCGCGTCACGTCGCAACCGACTTGGGGGGGTATTCGCTCGACAGACCGCTTCCTGCCGAACGGCACGATAGATGCCGCCAACGGTGGCTGGTGGGATGTTGACGAGGCCTATCCCAATGAACTGATGTTCGGAGGTGTGGCTAGCGCCAGCAATGCCGTTCAGACGGCGGCCATTCAGTCGATGCTCGACTATTGTGCATCAGGGTTCGGCGGCAAGAAGGCGACAAATCTTCGCCTGCACACCATCACTACGACCATCAATGTCCCGGCCGGTGTGACGCTTGAATGGGGTGCCGGCTTCACCGCCAACCCGACCTTCGCCTGGTGGACCAAGGCTTTCAATGGAGCGATGATCACGGTCGGTGAGGGATCTCGGATCATCCGCCCGCAGTTGACCGGCGATGGCGCGAACTTCACTGGCGTCGGCATTTCGATCGCGACGGGGAACAATCAATACATCCATGATCCCTACATCGTGGATATGGCTTCGGCGCCGATCGACTTCCCGACAGGTGGCGTTGGCGTATCGTTCACCTGTTACGGCGGATACCTGAGCAACCACACCAACGGCGGCGATGGCGTCTCTTTCCCGGCGACCGAACTGACGACGACAGGCTATCGGTTCTTCACCAACACGAAGCTCGTCAATTCCATCTACAACCTCAAAAACGGCAACATGACGCAGATTGTTGGTGGCTACAGCGCCGGCATGGATTTTTCTGCGAATACGACTGGCCGCGTCCTTGTCTCTCTGCACCGCTGCGCGACAACGACGCTGACGATTTACGGGCGCGAGCATCACATCGCGAACTGTTCGATCGGCGGCGACGTGGTGTTCGATGCGTCGTGTCAGTACGTTGATTTCATCGGCAACCTTTGCAGCAACATCACGCTAAACGCCGCCGCGCACGACAACAGCGTCATCGCAACCACGCCCGGCGCGACGATCACCGACAACTCTGGCGTCACATCGAACGTCATCCTGCATAGTGCGATGGCCAAGGTCGGGCCGCTCACGGTTGCGGGCGCGGCACTCCCAGCGACCGATGACGGCGGCGCGCTCGGGTCCAGGACGAAGGAATGGTCGGACCTGTTCCTGGCATCGGGTGGCGTGGTCAATTGGGCCAATGGCGACGTGACCATCACGCATTCGTCCAATGCGCTCGCCTTTGCCGGTGCGGCAAACGGATATTCCTTCGATCAGAAACTGATCGTCACTGTCGGCCAGGTGTCATTCCCTGCGACGCAGAATCCTTCGGGGGACGCGAACACGCTCGATGACTACGAGCGCGGCACCTACACGCCGACATGGACCGGTTCAGTGACCAACCCTGCGATTGGAAACGGGACCCTCTCTGGCACCTATGTGAAGATCGGGCGTCTGGTCCACGTCGATATCCTGATGCAGACCGGCAGCACAACTACATATGGCTCCGGCGTATGGTCGTTTTCGCTGCCATTCACGGCTACTTCAACGGCTGGGGCTGGCGTTGTCTCAGCCTTCGATGCCGGTACTGCCAATCGCGTCGGTGCCGTTCAGATATTGACGACGACAACTATCGGCATGGTAAGCGATGGCGGCGGCAACAATTGGGGCACACTCATCCCTCAGACATGGGCGAACGGGGATTATTTGAAAGCCTCGATCACGTACATTGCGGCGCAGTAGACATGGCATTCACGGCCTTCCAATCGGACGCATTCCAAAACGATGCGTACCAAACGATTTTCCAGATCCCCGGTTATTCTGGTGGTGTCGGCCGTGCCGGTTACTATCGCCGACCGCTCAAATACGTCCGTGACGGGCAGATCGTCGACCTTAACGAGACCGAAACCCCGACCGTTGACGAGATTGTCGGCTCCTTCGAACTGACACCGGCAATCATGGCCGCGCTGGTCTCGCTGCTGCCAAACCAGCCTTCGCCGCTACCCGGCATGGTCGGCGGCCTCGATGCCAAGCTGGGGCC
>NZ_RZOT01000246.1:0-8538 GCF_003999085.1 Mesorhizobium sp. M4A.F.Ca.ET.090.04.2.1 | reverse complement strand
ATGATAGGCCAGCCGGTCGGCCTTCTTGCTGGCGGTGATCGAGGCGAGGCTGAGCCAGGGAGCCCAGTTGCCGGGGCCAAGCGCGTATTTCTCTCGGCGGCGGATGGCGTCCCATTTCGCCGTCCGCGTCAGCAGCTCACGCGTCAGCGGCGGCCTCTTCTCGTCGCCGACGAGCTGGTAGAGGAAATAGAAAAGGTTGAGCGCGCCGGCGGCGAAGCTTGGCCGTGTCTCGTCGGGCAGTGAGGCGATCCGCTCCTCCAGCGCAACGATGAATTGGGCCGCGCGGGCGACCGTGTCGAACGAAACGTTCTCGCCGATGGCGCGCAGGTCCTGCGTCGCCTGCGCCAGGCCCTCGCCCTCGAGATTCTCGGCCACGATCCTGAGATGCGTGCGGCGCATCTCCTCGCAATGCCGGCTGGTCACGCTGCCCGGATGGATGCGGTAGACAAGCAGGTTCTCCGGCATCATCGCCGCCGGGTAGCGGGCGGCGAGGCGCCGGAAGAGGTCGAAATCCTCGGCATGCCTGTATTGCGGATCGTAGTGCAGGCTGTCGTCGCCGATGACCTGGCGATTGTAGACCACGGTGGGGTGCATGAAGATGGTGAAGAACTGCGACAGGATCGGGATGCGGCCGACCTTGAACACCGGATCGAGCGAGCCGCTCTTGATGCGGCCGTGCTGCAGCATGTCTATGCCGGCGCCGCAGAAGCCGAGCTCCGGCCGTTCGGCAAACAGTGCCACCTGGCGCGACAGGCGCCACGGATAGGCGAAGTCGTCGGCGTCCATACGGGCGACCAGTTCGCCCCGGGCGAGCTGCAGCCCTTCATTCAGCGTGGCGACGAGGCCGCGGTTTTCGCGCGAGACGAGCCTGACGCGGCTGTCGGCCTTGCGGTGGCGCTCGAGGATTTCCAGCGAGTTGTCGCTCGACCCGTCATCGATCGCGATCACCTCGAGGCGATCGTAGTCCTGGCGCAGGATCGAGCCGATCGCGGCGGCGATATAGGGCCCGGCATTGTAGACGGGCAAAAGCACGGAAACGAGCGGCGCGGCGGTCATCGGCGTGCCTCCGTGCGCGACAGGTCGAGCCCTGCCGCGCGATGATCGGGCGACACGCCGGGAAAGGTCAACCGGCCAGTGTCGCCCGCGCTGCGCGGGTGAGCGCGGCGCGCGACGTAGGGAAAGTGACGCTTGAAGCCGTTGAGCGGTTTTTCGAAAACCGTCCAGGAAACTGCGGCGACAATGATGGTGGCCGCGCCCGCGACCAGGAAACGGCCCGGCCCCTGTTCGGAGACGTTGAGCGGAATCCACGGCTGCGCCTTGACGGCATAGGCCAGCAGGATCGGGTGGTAGAGATAGATGCCGTAGCTGATGCGGCCAAGGGCAAGCGCGGGTGGCAATTCCGCGAGCTTGCCGATGAAGCCGCCGACGCCTCGCGAGAAGGCCGTGACCAGAACCACCAGTGGCACCAGCGGCAGCACCTGCAGCAGCAGCCAGTGCGCCCATTCCAGCATCGGGTTTGCCGGCGCCGGGACGAACCACTGGATCGCCAGGAACAGGGTTGCGAAAACCGGCCAGCCGAGCTGCATCCAGCGCGGCAGGTCAGCGCCCCTGGCGCGGCGCGCCGCAAGCAGCGCGCCGCAGGCCAGCGCGTCCATCGAGGCTGGCGGCAGCAGATCGCGGGCAAGTGTCGGCACGGCGGTCACCGGCCAGTAGAAGCGGTAGGCGAGCGACAACAAGATCACGCCAGTGACGATCGCCTCGATGCGCCGGCGCGGCGCCAGAAGCACGATCAGCGGCCAGGCGAGATAGAATTGCTCCTCGATGCTGAGGCTCCAGAAATGGCAGAGCAGCCAGGGCGTCCACTCGTTGCGCAGCGCGTACCAGAAATTGGAGAGATAGAGCGCGTGCCAGATAAGCGAGCCCCGGGAATGTTCGAGGTCGGTCAGCCAGACCAGGCCCAGCACCGCGAAATAGGGCGGGAAGATCCTGAGCATGCGCCGGATGTAGAAGGCCCGCAGCGCCGGCCCCGCCTCGTACGCGGCGGCGTCGCGCGCGTCGATGAGCAGCCGCGTGATCAGGAAGCCGGACAGCACGAAGAACAGCCTGACGCCGAGATGGCCGACAAAAGAAGCCCCGCCGGGCGCCAGGAAGTGGGCATAGAGCACCATCGTCACCGCGACGGCGCGCAGCGCATCGAGCTGTATGTCGCGGGCGTTTGCCATCAGCCGCGTCCGCCGGCGTCTTCCGCTGAGGCTGGATTGATATCGATGCCGGTCAGCAGAAGGCCCAAACTGCTCATCTCCTCCACGGCATATTCGCAATAGCTAACGAATGTAGCATGGAATGCTGCGCCGCAACACAAAATGTTTACCGTCTTGAAATAAAATCGTGATCGCGGCGCCGACAAAAGGCGCAAATTCGCCCAGTTTTCGCCATTTTTGCCAATTGCGCCCCAGTGCGTCGGGGTGTCGTGCAAGAAATCCGACGCTTGTTCTGTTGGTCTAAAAGTATTCATCAGGTTGTGTTCTGGGTAAGAGGCGCGCAACTTTCGCGAGTGCTTGTTTGATATTTGATGAAAATCTCCGGATGATTGACCTTGGGCGAATGACTCAGGGCAGTGCGACATTGTGCGGTGCAGCAAGATATGGTGGGAGATGGCGGGATAGGCCTGGGTTTCCACGCATTCCCGACCTTCGGCCGAGCCGCCTCTTCGCCGAGCTCGCCCAGACATGCAAAGCGAGCCGAAGTTACGAGCATCCCGCCGATCGAGCTATAACATATGTTGTCGCGCGGACCGGAGGCGTGGCGACGGTCGCCTCCTTCAGCACGCCATTCGCAATGAGACAGTATTTGGCGGCGCGGTCATGGATCCGCGCGGCGCTCCCGAGCGAGCATGAGCGCAAGGATTGAGCCGGCGCAGGTCGCGACCAGGATCGAGACCCAGGTGACGCCTCGCGATTGTGGCTCGGTTTCGGCGGCCGTGACGGCCTTGTTCGCGGCAGCGTCCTGCGCCACGACGGGACCCATGTCCGGCCTCGACCCGCGGCGGATTGAATAGGCGCGCGTCAACTCGGCGCCGAAGAGGAAGATCTGCGAAGAATAATAGACCCACAGCAGCGTGACGATCAGGCCGCCGGCGGCGCCGTAGGATGAGGCGATCGTGCTGGCGCCCAGATACCAGCCGATCGCAGATTTACCGACGGTGAAAAGCGCCGCCGTCACCAGCGCGCCAAGGCCGACATCGCGCCACGCCAGCGACCGATCCGGCAAAAGCTTGTAGATGGCGGCGAACAGCACCGCCGTCAGAACGAACGACAGGATCGTGTTCAGCACGCTGGCTATCGCCTCGCCAAACGGCAGATACGCATTCAGCGTCGCAGCCAACGCCGAGATCGCCGCGCTGGCGATCAAGGAGACCAGCAAAAGAAAGCCCAACGCGGCCACCAGCCCGAGGCT
The DNA here is from genome assembly GCF_003999085.1 of Mesorhizobium sp. M4A.F.Ca.ET.090.04.2.1. NCBI lineage: Bacteria > Pseudomonadati > Pseudomonadota > Alphaproteobacteria > Hyphomicrobiales > Phyllobacteriaceae > Mesorhizobium > Mesorhizobium sp. M4A.F.Ca.ET.090.04.2.1. The sequence continues at coordinate 5,082 of NZ_RZOT01000246.1, read as the reverse complement.
TGCGGCGCGTGCCCGCACGATTCTCGACAGGGACGTGTCGGTTGGCTCGACTTTCCAGATGGTGTTGAGCGCGAGCTGCATCTCGCCGAAAACCCCGGATGCGGTGGCGAGCAGCGTGACCAGTCCGACTATGGCGGCCCATGTTCCGCTTGTCTGGTTCGACGCCGACTCCAGCGTGGCGCGGAATAGCTCCGCGCTCTGCGCGCCCATCAGTCCGGAGATCTGCGCCGACAGTGCAAGTTCCGCCGCCTGGTGCCCGACCACGATCCCGGAGATTGCCACCACGATCAGCAGGATGGGCGCCAGCGAGGTTGCGGCATAGAAGGCGAGAGCTGCCCCCCGGCTCAAGGCATTGTCGTTGACGAAGCCGGTGGCGCTCTCTTTCAACAAGGCCCAGATCATCGCCATCAACGCCTCGATGTCCCGCGTACCGGCCACCGCTCCCGCCACGTCGTCAAGGCAGCCAGCTCCCGGTCTTCGCCTTGCGCGCGGCGGCGCGGTTCTGACCAGCGGCCGCCCTTGTCTTGGCGTCCTTGGAATGTCTTGGCGTCCTTGGAATGCGCGGCGATCGCCGGGCCGGCACCGGTCGCATTGCGCATTTCGCCGCTCTTCCCGGCCGGCGGCTGCTTTCCGATCAGGCCAGGAAAAGTATTTCCGAAAAGGCCCATGGCAGATCTCCTTGGCACGCCGGCCTGAGCGTTAATCTGCCGCCTTTCGTTTTGTTCCCGAGGCAACCGAACCGCCATTGGGGCATTGAAGGCAACAATGGGAGACGCGCCATGGACCGGCCGCTTTACTTTCTTGCGGAGTTCTTTTCGAAGCCGCCGGGGTTCTATGTCATGTTGGCCGCCGCGCTTTTATGCGCGCTCGTGGCGAGTTCGACGGTCGGGACCTACATCCTGTCGATTTCCGCCATTGCCTTGACGGGAGTGGTGCTGATCCAGAACTATCGCGACACCTCGGCCATACAGGCCAAGCTCAACGAAATCATCGTGGCGCTGGATGCCGCGAGAAACGACGTTGTCGGTCTTGAGCACGGCTCGCGGGAAGAGATCACCGCCGAGCTCGAAAGCATCGAGAAAAGGGCAGGCCGCACCGCCAAAAGCAGGTCGGGCACAGCCTAGCGGCGCGTGCACGGCCATGCCTGAAAGCCGCCGGTCTTTCGCCAGCGCGGCGGGCGTCCGGAGAAATTGCTGCTGGCCGTCATAGTTCTCGTCACCTTCCGTCGCGCGCAGGCCGATTTGCGCGCTTGCCCATCAGCCAACGGCGGAGCCAGAACATGCCACCGGGCAACATGCTCGGCTGCCCCATTGCCCTCATGGCTTCCAGCCACTTGTCGAACGCGATTCCGCGATTCTGCCGGTTCGCGGCCGGCCGTGGGGTGCCTGCTCCCAAGGGCGGCGTCGCCAGCACGAAATGGCGGCGCCGGTTTTGCCGTCTCTGTCCCGGAATCCGCCTTGCGAGGCCTTGTGCAAGGACTACATCTTGAGGTTGAACTAAGACCTAAGTCTGATATCAGACAAGCAAAAAGTCCGAAGAGGCAAGACAAGGGTCGTGGGCCACTTTCGCGAAGCCCCGCGATTTGTGAAATGCTTTCTCATCGACAATGCCGTTGGGGTTTTCGGCTAGCTGTCGCGCCGGTTGACCGGCAAGGGGAGAGTGGGATGCGCGTACCGCGCATGGGCCAACTGGGCTGGCTTGTCTTGCGCGTTTTCGCCGCGCTGGCGCTGATTTTTGCACCCTTTCACCTCTCGGTCGATGGTGTCGCCACCAACAAGGCCTATGCCGGCAAGGGCGGCGGCGGGAACGGAAACGGCGGCGGCAATGGTGGCGGGAACGGAAACGGCGGCGGTAATAGCGGCGGCGGGAACGGAAACAGCGGCGGCAATAGCGGGAACGGAAACAGCGGCAACAGCAACGCCGGCGGCAACGGCAAGGGAAACAGTAAAGGCAAGGCCGGCGATGCTTCTGTCGATCATGTAAACGCCGTAACCGGCGACAAGGTCGAAATCGACGGCAAGAACATCAGGGTCACGCACCCTAACGGTATGAAGGAAGAAATCGAAAACGGCCGCTTCAGGATGGAGGACGCGCTTGGGCGCACCATCGTCGAAAGAGCGGCAACCGCGGCCGATGTGGCGCGACTGAATAGTTTTTGAATGGTTTGTGAGAGCGAGGTTCTATCTGGAGTGATCTTTTCGGGACCGAAGGTCAGCGCTGCAAAATCAGGTTGCCACCTTTTGCTTCGTCTCTTCGGTTCTTGATCATCGGTTGACAGGACTTCCGTGCTCACCTTGCCCCCGCCTACTGGCGGGGGTATTTTTTTGGGGTCCGCCTTGCATTTCTGCCGGGCGACCCTTGGCGCATCGCGGTTCGTTGGCGCGGTCCTGTGTTTTTCACGCGCTATAGTTCTAGAGAATTGCGCCCCGCTTTCCAAGAGACTTGGTTAACGCGCCGTCAACCGGCCCCGGTTTGCGGTTGCCGCTGTCGCGCCTGGCGGCATTGCGCCGACCGTGCGACATAGGTCCGGCATAGGCGGCAAAAAAGGTCTGAACCGGCAAGGCATGGGTCGTGGGCCGCTTTCGTGCGCGTGCGCTTGCATGGATTCTTTGCTTCTCAATCGTGCCGGCCGCGGTCTGTCAGACCGCGCAGAAGACCGGCGGGGAGAGAAGGGTGCCAAAACTGTCCTTGAACCGGCTGAGCCGACTTGCCCTGTTGATCTCGACGGCGCTGGCGCTGACGATCGCGCCTTGCCACGTCAAGCTCTACGGCGCCGCCACGATCGTTCCCGCCTTGGCTTATGCCGACGGCGGGAATGGCAATGGCGGCAATGGCGGCGGCGGCAACGGGAACGGCGGCGGCGGCAATGGCAACAGTGGGGGCAATTCAAGCTCCGGCGGCAGCAACAGCAACAACAGCGGTAACAATTCAGGCAACAATAACGGAAACCGCGGCAACAGCGCCAATCATAACAGCCACGTCAACGCGGCGACCGGAGACAAGGTCGAGATCAATGGCAGCACTATCAAGGTCATCCATCCCGACGGAATGAAGGAAGAGATCCAGAACGGCCGCTTCGAGATGGAGGATGCCTTTGGCCGAACCATCATCGAGCGCAAGGCGACGCCTGAGGATCTGGCGCGCCTCTTGGCCTTGTGAGGGCAGGGAACTACCCCCTCTCTGTGCCTCACCCACCCCCGCCCTCAGGACGGGGGTGATTTTTTGAGGCAGTAGGGCAGTCGGAGCCGTGTGCTCCATGGCCTTTACAATTTCCTGTTCCCTACTGCCTTATTCCCCTACTGCCCTCTTTCCTTCGCCTCGTGCATCAGCAGCGCCGCCTCCGTGCGATTGCGCACGTTGAGCTTGGCCAGCACCCTGGTCATGTGATGCTTGACCGTCTTCTCCTGCAGCGAAAGCCTGGCGGCGACCTCCTTGTTGCTGAGGCCCTCCGCCACCAGCCGCAGGATCTCGGCCTCGCGGCCGGTGAGCTGGCTGAGCGGATCGGGCTTGCGACTCGCCGGCTGCAAGAGGTCCGACAGCAGTCTCGCCGACAGCGTTGGCGAGACATAGCTCTGGCCGGCGGCGACGTCGCTGAGGATCTCGGCCAGCGTCTTGGAGCCGACGCCCTTCAGCACATAGCCGCGCACGCCGGTGTTGAGCGCCTGGGCGACGTCGGCATTGGTCTCCGACACGGTCAGCATGACGATCTTCTGGCCGGGGTGGCCGGACAGGATGGTGGCCGCGGCGTTGAGCCCCCCACCAGGCATGCTGATGTCGAGCAGAAGGACATCGGGCGCAACCGTCTGGACCAGCCTTTCGGCGTCCTCGGCGCTGGCGCCTTCGCCAACAACGGCGAAGCCGCCGATTTCGCCCAGGCTGCGCGCGACACCCTCGCGAAACAGGGGATGGTCGTCGACAATGGCGATGCGGATGGTTCCGGTCACGGCTGCTCCTCGACAGACAATGTAATCACCAATCGCGTGCCTTGCGGCCCGGACAGCGTCTCGAACTGCCCGCCGATACTCTCGATTCGTTCCCGCAAGCCCGCAAGCCCGAGCCCTTCGCTCTTGCCCGGATCGAAGCCGGGTCCGCCGTCCATCACTTCGACCATCAGCCTGCCGCCTTTCATGCTGGCCCGCACCGCCTGATCCTTGCCCTTTCCGTGCCGCCAGGCATTGTTCAGCCCTTCCTGGACGAAACGGTAGATGCTGATCTTCTCGGAAGTGCCGAGTTCAGGCAAGCGGGCAGGAAGTGTCAGCGCCACCCTGCTGCTTGTGCGGCGTTCGTGTTCCTTCACCGCAAGCCGCAATATGTCGGGTACGGCCTGTGTTTCGATCTGCGGCAGCACCAGGCCGTTGCAGATGCCGCGGATCTCGCGCATCGCCTCGCCGAGAGTCTTGTGGATGCCCGAAATCTCGGCCTCGCGCAACTCGCTCGAGGCGGCGGGATCAAGCAGGATCGGGCTGTCCATCCTCAGCGCGGCGAGCGCGACAAGCTGCGCCGGCCCGTCATGCAGGTCGGCGCCGATGCGCCTGAGATAGCGTTCGTTGATGGCGGTGGCGCGGCGCGAGGCGCGCTGCACGCGCTGACGCAGCGACGAGTTCTGCGACAGCGCCGTCTGCAATTCCGCGATCTTGGCCTCGAGCGCGGCGCGTTGCGTCTCGATGGTGCGGCTGCCGCGAAAGACGATGCCGGACAACAGCGTCAGCGCCGCCGCCGTGGCGCCCGCCACCACCAGCCAGCTCGACCAAAGTGCTGCCCGCAGCGTCGCCTGGAATTCGTCGGCAACCTCGTAGAATTCCGACACGGCGACGACTTCGCCCGACCAGGGCTCGCGCACCGGATTGTAGATCTCGAACAGCGGCTGCGCGAAAGTCTTGTTGCCCCTGTTTTCGACATCGTCTGAGACGTCGTTGTACTCGGCCACGACATTGCCCGCGAAAGCGGCGATGAGGTGTGGGTTCGGCTCGAACGTCTTGCCGATCAGCGTCGGGTCCTTGGCGTAGAGGATGGTGCCGTCGCGCCGCCACAGCTTGAACGAGACAAGCCGGTTGCCGAGCGCGCCCTGGCCAAGCGTTTCGT
>NZ_RZOT01000245.1:0-8554 GCF_003999085.1 Mesorhizobium sp. M4A.F.Ca.ET.090.04.2.1 | reverse complement strand
GGCACTGGCCAACGTCATGGCGTCCGAAATCGCGGATGCCCATGACTGGCAGAAGCTGCTTGTCCTGAAGACGCTCGCCGGCGACGGCGTGTCAGACGCGTTCGACATGCCTACCGACTTCCGGCGGATGCAGAAGACATCGTCGCTCTGGTCGCCGCGCTGGCAATGGGCAACCGAACACCTCACCAGCCCGGATCAGTGGCTTGAGCTTCAGGTGACGCCAATCGCCACGGTGAACGGCTACTGGATCATTTTCGGCGATCAGTTCCACCAGTGGCCGGTGATGGCGAACACCGAAACCGTCAAATTCTTCTACGTGTCGAACGATCTGGTCATGGCAAGCGACACGTCGAAAAAGACGATGTTCACCGAGGATGCCGACAGCTTCCGGCTTTCCGAGGTACTGCTGAAAAAGGCGATCATCGCCCGCTGGAAGCAGAACAAGGGGCAGGCCTACGAGCAGGATCTGGACGACTACCAGGACCTGCTCCTGCGCCGGATCGACAGCGACGGAGGTTCCAAGCCGGTCGTGTCCGGTCAGCCGCCTCTCAGTTGGCGCGGCCGGCGCGTGGCGTGGCCAGGCACGGTCACAGGTGCAGCGTGAGGTACGAACGCTTCCCCGGTCGCCGGAAAGCCGTTCCGGCCCCTGCGCGCGCCATGGCGCAGCCCTTCACCTTCGGTGCGCCCGTCGCAGGCTGGGTCACCAACCAGAGCCTGGTGAAGTCCAAGCCGTTCTCGGCCCAGACGCTTGAAAACTGGCTTCCGACCTCGACCGGCATCGTGATGCGCGGCGGCTCGGTCAAGCGCGCCACGATCGGCAGCGACCCGGTCGAAAGCTTCATCACCTACAACGCCGGCGGCACCAAGAAGATTTGGGCCTGCGACGAGACCACGGTTCGCGATGTCACGGCGTCCGCCGATGCTGTCACGCCGCCGGCCGCGTCGGTCACCGGCCAGACGTCGGGCTATTACTCCTACGTCAATTTCACGACCTCGGGCGGCTCGTTCGTCGTGGCGGTCAACGGAACCGACTTCCTGCAGCTCTACTCGACGACGTTCGACTGGACGGCGGTCAATGGCCTTGCGACCTATCGCCTGAACTTCGATGCCCAGACCGTCAACTTCATCAACGGCCAGGTGGTGACCGGCGGCACGAGCGGCGCGACGGCGACCGTGGTCAAGAACGTCGACAACGGCTCGACCGGCTCGCTGATGATCCAGTCGATTACCGGGACGTTCGTCGACAACGAAACCATCACCGGCGCTGGCGGCGGCTCGGCCACGGCCAATATCCCAGGCGGCGTCGTTCAGGTGTCGGCCGCCATCACCGGTGTTGCGACAAGCGCGCTGTCTCATGTCTGGCTCTACCGAAACCGCCTGTTCTTCATTCAGGGCGGCACGATGAAGGCCAGCTATCTGCCGGTCGATTCCGTCACTGGCGCGCTCGGCACGCTGAACCTGTCCGGCGTTTTCCAACGCGGCGGTTCGTTGCTGTTCGGCGGAACGTGGTCGCTGGATGCCGGCGACGGCATCGACGACAAGTGCGTGTTCGTCACGACCGAGGGCGAGGCGGCGATTTTCGAAGGCAGCAACCCTGCCGGCGCGACCGCCGCCGAGTGGAACCTTGTCGGCCGCTATGACCTCACCACGCCCATGGGCAAGCGCGCTACGATGCGCGCTGGTGGCGATCTGATCGTGGCGACGAAGGAGGGCATGGTTCCTATCTCGGCCGCGATCAACAAGGACGCCGCCGCGCTGTCCCTTGCCGCGGTCTCACGCAACATCGAGCCGGACTGGAAACATGAAGCGGCCCGGCGCCTCTCGTTACCTTGGGAGGTAATCAAGTGGCCGGACATGAACTATGCCATCGTCTCGCTGCCGATCACGGCCGAGGGGCAGGAGGCCTGGTCGTTCGTCGTCAATCTTGAAACCGGCGCCTGGTGCAAGTTCGTCGGATGGGCGACCCGCTGCATTGAACTGCATGACAGCCGCCTGTTCTTCGGGACCAATGACGGCAAGGTCTTCGAAGGCGAGATCAACGGCAACGATGACAGCGGGCCGATCTATTACACCTATGTCGGCAATCCCGATCACTTGAAGACGCTTGGCCGGCTGAAGACCGTCCACCAGGCGCGCCCGACGTTCCTCGCCTCGACCCCGTTCAATCCGAAGATTTCGTTCTCGGTCAACTACACGGTGACCCTGCCGACGGCGCCGGACGCGGCCGATGGTGGCACGGCTGACCTGTGGGATTCCGGCCTGTGGGATGTCGCCCTTTGGGACCAGGCCGCGCCGGTGGCGACTGTCAGCGGTGGGCAATGGATCTCGATCGGCAAGACCGGATACGTGCTGCAGCCGCAGGTGCAGGTGACCGGCTTTCTCAACCGCCGCCCTGATGTCGAGTTCGTGCAGCTCGACGTGACCTTTGAAAATGGCGGGGTGGTCGTATGAGCTACGACATCGCCATTGAGAACTTCAACGAGGCATGGCCGGAGCTCGAACCGCTTTGCCGCCGGCACTACGGCGAGATGCAGGCGCGCATGGCGGCCGAGGGCATGACGATCGGCGACTTCAAGCCGCGCCTCAACGTCTACGGCACCGCCAGTCATCTGCTTTGCTTCGTGGTCAGGATCGAGGGCGAGGCCGTCGGCTATGCCTTCATCTGGCTCACGCAGGACATGCACAACAGCGAACCCATCGCCATGGAGGACACGATCTATATGAGGCCGGATCACCGGAACGGCATCGGACGCCGTTTCACCAAACAGATCCTGGCCGAACTCAAAGCGCGCGGCTGCGTCAGGGCGCACGTGACCATCGCCACCGATCTGCGTGTTGCCAAGATGTGCGAGCGCGTGGGCTTCAAGCGGTCGGCAATCGCAATGACGTATTTCCTCCAGGAGGCCTGACAAGATGTGCGCGCCCGATCCTCCCGCCCCGCCGGATCCCAAAGAGACCTCTGCCGCGTCGACCTCGACGAACGTCGGCACGGCGGTCGCCAACGCGAACCTTGGCAACGTCAACCAGGTCACGCCCGACGGCAATCTCACCTATAGCCAGTCCGGCACCTACAAGTGGAACGACCCCTATACGGGAAAGTCCTACGACATCCCGACCTACACGGCGACGCAGACGCTTTCGCAGACCGGGCAGGCGATCAAGGATCAAACCGACCAGGCCAAGCTCAACCTCGGCGAGCTGGCCGCTGGTCAGTCGTCGTTCCTGAAAGACTGGTTGTCGAAGCCGGTCGACCTGTCGAACGATGCGACAGAGGCCCGCTTGATGGACCTCGGCATGAAGCGGCTTCAGCCGGCGCTGGACGCCCGTCGGGCGGCGAATGAGGCCGACCTGATCAACCGCGGCATTCGTCCAGGCTCCGACAACTACGCGCAAGCGCAAAACATCCAGAACCAGGGCGAGAACGACGCCTATGACCAGCTCCTGCTCACCGGTCGCGGGCAGGCGGTGCAGGAGGCGTTGGCGCAGAACTCGGCACCCATCAACAACCTGACCGCGCTGCTGTCCGGGTCGCAGGTGAGCCAGCCGAATTTCGTCAACGCGAACATGCCGACGATCCCGACAACCGACGTCGCCGGCCTGATCAACACCAACTACAACCAGAAGCTCCAGAACTGGCAGCAAAGCCAGGCGAACACCCAGAACCTTCTGGGCGGCCTGTTCTCTCTCGGCGCGTCGTTCATCTAGGAGGGGATCATGGGTTTCATCTTCGGCCCCGGCCAGCAGTACCAGACGCCCGAGGAACTGGCGAAGGCTCGCGCCGTTGCCGAGGCCCTGCTCAACCAGCAGCCGATCGCGCACAATGTCGGCGAAGGCCTTGCCGTGGTCGGACAGGCGATCAGGGGCAGGCGTGATCTGAACCGCATCATCAAGGCCCAAGGCGACATGCGGGCGGGCGGCGATAGCGTCTTCTCAGCGCTTTTCGGTGGTGGTGCCCCGGCCGCAACGTCGACTACGGCGCCGAGCGGCGGCGGAAACAATGTGGTTGCCTCGGCTCTTGGCGGCGGCTCGATGGGTAGCGCTCCGGACCTTTCCGGCAATGACGTCTACAACGGCTTCATGGACACGGTGAAAAGCAAGGTCACCAATCCTTACGGTCTCGCTGCCGTCGCCGCGACCGCCAACGCCGAAAGCCGCTTCAGTCCGAAGAACGCTTTCGGCTCCTGGGCGGACCCGAGCGAAAGCGGCCAGGCCGGCACCGCTGGCGGCATCCTGTCGTGGCGCGGCCCGCGCTTTGCGGCGATGCGGACCTTTGCCGGCAGCAACGGCGGCGATGCAAACGCTCCGTCGCCGCAGCTTCAGGCGCAATATTTCCTGCAGGAAGACCCCGGTCTGGTCGACGCGCTGAACGCGGCCAAGTCGCCGGAAGAGGCGCAGCGCCTGATGAACAACGCCTGGAAATTCGCCGGCTACAACCGCCCCGGCGGCGAGGCCGCGCGCCGTATTTCCATGGCCAATTCCTTCGCATCGCGGTTCGCCGACGCCGCCCCGGTACAGGTGGCGAGCCTTGAACCGGGCGCGGGCGTGTCGGCGGCGCTGAACAAGCGACCATTGCCGCAGGAGAGCCCGGCGACGGTCGCGCAGACCGTGCAGTCGCCGCGAGCGGCAGAGCCGCCTCCGGTGGCTACGAAGCCCGCAGCGGCGACGCAGACGGTCGTGCAGGCCAATCCAGCCTCCGGCGGCCCGAGCGTCCAACAGCTTCTGCAGGCCTCGCAGGATCCTCGCCTATCCGAGCAACAGCGCGGCGTCGTCAACCTGATGCTGAAGCGGAAGCTCGACGAGGCCAACCCGGCCAATCAGCTCGAACTGGAAAAGAACCGGCTGGAAGTGGAGAAGCTGCGCAACCCGCAGATCGAACCGGGCGAAAAGGCGCGCCTCGACTTCGATCGGGAGAAGTTCGCCGCCGAGCAGAACAAGCCGATCGAGGTGGGTGGCGTCCTGGTCGATCCCAAGACGCACGAGCCCGTTTACAGCGGCCAGCAGACCGATTGGGAAAAGCTCGACGAGCGCACGCTGTACAACAAGCGCACCGGCGAGACGCGGGCTGTCAGCATCGGCGGGGCGAACGCCGGACAATTCCGGTTCACGGGCAACTCCGTCGAGGCTCAGGCGCTCAACGGCCTGATGGACGGTGGCGGCCTCACGGTCGAGCAGGCGCAGCAGCTCGCCGCCGGCAAGACGATCAGCGGCCCGAATGGCGAATTGCTATTCCTGACGCCGCAGGGCGTGTTCGGCCAAGCTTCCGCAGGTGGCCCGGCCATGCCTGTGACGCCCAAGGCGGCACCGGCTCCCGCACCGGCACCGGAAGCTCCGGCCGCGCCAGGGAGCCAGGCGCCGACGAGCCCGCGCGCGGCCAATCCGCCACCGAGCGAGAACGCCGGTATCCTGCCGCTCACCGGCGCAAAGCAGAAGCCGCTGAACGAGCAGCAGCAGCGCGACAACAAGCTGTATTCGGTCGTCGCACCCGAGCTTCAGATCGTCGAAAAGAACTTCTCGGCCCTGTCCAATCCGTCGGATCAGGCCCTGTCGGCAATTCCGCGCGGCTCCGACTTTGGCGCCGAGTACCTGAAATCGCCTGAGTATCAGCGAGCGTCGAACTCGCTGCGCACCATCATCGCATCCTACCTTTACAGCGTGTCCGGCGCGACGGCGGCGCCGGCCGAAGTCGAGAACCAGGCGGCCATCCTGACGCCCAAGCCAGGCGAGGCGAAGGCATCCCTCGACGACAAGCTGGCGCGTATCCGGCAGATGGTCGACGCAATCAAGAGCGGTGGCGGTTCCGCGCCGGCTGGCAACGCGGGCACCGGTGGCGGCACGACCAGCAACGGCTTGAAGTGGAGCATTGAACCCTGATGCCTACGCTCAACATCCAAGGCCGCAAGGTTCAGGTCGACGACGCGTTTTTGTCGATGACGCCGGAGCAGCAGAATGCGGCGGTCGAAGAGATTGCCAAGTCTCTGCCGTCACCAAACGCTGATGTTGCCGCGGCTGATGCCCGCGCGAAAGCCGGCATGGCCGCTGCTCAAAAGATCATGGATGCTGGCGGCCCGGAGCCGGGGAGCGGTCACGACGCCCCCGGTCTTGCCTCTCCACGAGCTATGGGCGCATCGGGAACGTTCCTCAATGCGATCGGCGAAGGCATTCCGATTGCCGGTCCCTATGTCGACAAGGGCCTGACTGCCACGGCTGCCGGCATCGGCTCGCTGCTGACCGGGGAGCCTGCTTCCAAGGTCAACCAGGAGATGACCGACATCCAGCAGGAAAGCCGCGCCGCGCACCCGATCGCGCGCACGGCTGGCAATGTGACGGGCGCCGTGGCTGGCACGCTACCGGCGATGGCCGCAGCGCCTGAATTGTTCGGCATCGGCGTCGCGAGCGCACCGCTACGCTATGGCGCCAGCGCGCTCAGCGGCGCGGCGATCAATGGCGGAGATGCAGCCGTGCGGTCGGGCGGAGATTTGAAGAAGTCCGGGATTGGAGCTGGTGTTGGTTTCGCCACGGGCCTGGCAGCCCCGTTTGTCGCCCCGCTAATTGGCAAAGGCGTCAAGGCTGTCGCCGACAAGGTACAACTGAGCGCCATTGCCAAGGCGCTCGGCCTCGACAAGAGCGCCGCCAAGGTGCTGGCGAGTGCTGTCCGGCAGGACGCGGTAGAACCGGGCGCGCTCTCGCAGTTCGGCAACGACGCTATGTTGATGGATCTCGGCCCGAACCTCCGTCACACGGCGGGCGCCATCGCCGCGACGCCTGGTGAAGGCAAGGCCATCGTGCGCGGTGCGATTGGTGCTCGCGATGCCAATGCCAACTGGCGCATCCGATCCAGCCTCAACGAGACGCTTGGCGAGGCTCCTACGCCATCGCGCATCATCGACCGCGCGACCCGAAACCAGCAATACCTGCAGCCAGAATATCGGGAAGCCTTGCGGGAGGCTTCACCAGTCGATTCCGCGCCGATCGCCCGCTATCTCGACGCCGAGGCCCAGACGCTGCGCGGCGAGGCGCAGAAGGGCGTTCAGCGCGTTCGGAACATGCTCAACTATGCGCCCACGCCCGACGAAATAGCCCGCGCGCGCGCCGGTGGTCAGCCGCTATCCGAGCCGGGGCTGATCAGCGACGCCGAGACGTTGCTGAACACGCGGCACGCGGTCGACGACTTGCTGGAAACCACACAGGGCAGTAACACGCTGAATGCTCTACAGACCGCTCGTCAAGCGATCGATGACGAGCTTCGTGCCACGGTGCCCGGCATCAAGGAGGTCGATGCGAAATTCGCCGAGCTGGCTCGCCAGAAGGACGCCGTCCAGCGGGGCCAGACGGTACTTTCCAGCGGTCGGGAGGCGCCGCGGCCCGACGAACTCGCCGACGAGTTCAGGCAAGGCGCGCTGCCGCAAGGCTTGCAGGTCGGCCCGTCGGCGGTTCCGCTTCGCCTTCGTGAGGGCGCCCGCGCCGAGATTGAGCGCATTGTAGGCACCAACGCGAATGACCGCGTCGCGCTTCAGCGCCTGATCAAGGGGGAAGGGGACTGGAATCGGGCGCGCCTCTCGACCTTGTTCGGCTCAGACAAGGCCAAGGCCATCATCGATCTGCTCGACCGGGAAAGGCTGTTCAACGAGACGTCAAATATCGTCACGCGCAATTCCGAGACGGCGGCACGCATTGCAGCCAGGGATGCCATCGACGGCAGTGGCAGCAGCGGTTTCGGCGTGCGTGAAGGCTTCATCGCTGGCGGTGCGCGTGGCGCGGCCCGTGCAGCTGGAACGCGCGCTGTGGAAAGCGTTATCGATGCTCTGCGCAACGGCGGGAACGACAAGGCAATTGCCGATATGGCTCGCAGCCTGGCAGGCGGCCCGAAACAGAGCGCCGTGCTCGATGCGCTTATGAAAGCAGGCCAGGGTTCTCGGCTTCAGCAGTCACAGGTCGATCGTGTGGCGCGCGCCTTGCTGCTCAGCGGACCGACTGCCGTCAACCGCCCTTGAACGCGCTTGGCGGTCTTCGTAAATCCAGATAAGCAGCACGGCGGCGGCGCCGACCATGAAGCCAACAGCAAATTTCACACCGAGCAAATTGAACATCCAGTCGGCGCCCTGATGGATCACGGCCAGGACGGCAATGGTGATCACCGCTGCAATTAGCTGAAGGACCGTGGTGCGCGACATAGGCGCGGAACATAATGCGAAACTAGCTCAAGGAAAAGGGAGCGCCGCTAAGCTGGCGGCCGACGCATACTGTTGGGGGTGTTGGGGTACGTGAAAGCGTCGACCGTCAGCTTTTGGGCGGGGCGCGCCTCTTCGGCGCACAGTCAGGTTAGGCGCGATTGGAACGCCTTCAATCACCTTGCCCGCTTATGGTGAACAAGCGGTTACTTTCCACAGGTTCGACATTTTGTGGCCATCGGTCAGCCTAACATTTGTTAGCGCGGGATACCTGCCTGCCGCATTGTTGCGGCTCGACCCTCGCGGCTCTGGGGTCGTGACCATCTCCTTGCCCGCTGGCCAAAGCCAGCGGGGTTTTTGCTCAGCTGGCCTTTTGCTGTAACGGG
>NZ_RZOT01000244.1:0-8563 GCF_003999085.1 Mesorhizobium sp. M4A.F.Ca.ET.090.04.2.1 | reverse complement strand
CGATGACGTCGGTCTCGGTATCCATCGGCCAGGCTTCGGGCTTCTCCAGGAACATCGACAAGAACATGCCGAGATCGATGATGGCGTCCTTGGCGTAGAAGACGGTGAACACCAATATGGCGACGAAGGAGGTGAAGATCGCCGCTTCGCGCGAATGGGGCAGCTTGCCCTGTTCGACGGTGTCGCGGATCTTCTTTTCTGTCGCTTCCTCGGTTTTGGAGTCCTTGTCGACCGATTCAGCCATGGCGTGCTAACCGAGCCGCCATCAGGCCGCTTCGCTCTGCGACGAGGAAGGGAGTTCGAACGCCCCTTCACGCGACAGGCGGATCGTCGCCACCGCGATTGTCTTGCGAGCCGCCATGATGTCGGCCAGCGCGATGCCTTCGGACCCCTGCCCGAGTTCGGATTCGATCATGCGCCGCGACCTTGCGCCGATCGCCGACAACACCGATTCGGTGAGTGCCGGCGGCGCGCCTCGCAGCGCCAGCGTGACCAGTTCGGTCGACAGCCCGTCGAACAGCAGCACCCGTGCCTTCTGGGCGAGCAGCGGCAAATCGTCGAAGGCGAACAGCCGCGACCTGACGCCGTCGAGATCCGGCGTGCCGGCCTCCTCCAGATCGTGCATGACCTCTTCGAGCTGAGGCTTGTCCATTTCGTTGAGCACGCTGGCGACACGCGCCTGTCCGGCCGAGATATCCTTCGTCGCGGTTTGCGACAGCAGGCTGCTGCGCAATTGGCTTTCGACGATCTTTGCGGCCGCATCCGGAACCGTGGCCAAAGTGACCATGCGTTTGATGATCTCGCTGCGGACGGGCTTCTCCATCGTCAACAGCACGTCGGCCGTGATCTGCGAGGAAAGCTTCGACAGCACCATGGCCGATGTCTGGGGGTGCTCGCCGGACAGGAAGGCGCCGAGGCGGCCGGGCTCCAGCTTCTCGAGGTCGGGCCAGATCGGCGGCGGGCCCTCGGGTGCCACCTCGAACCTCTTGTCGCCCATGATGGCGCTCATTTCCTCCGGCGACAGCGATTCGTTGAGGATGGTGTCCATCCGGTCGGCGGAATCGAGCAGGCCCGCGCCCTCGGTGAATTCGGCTTCGAATTCGGCGACGATGCGCTCGAGGTCGCTCTGCGGGATCGTGCGCAGCAGGCGCGCCCCTTCGATCAGTGCCTTCAGTTCTTCCTGCTTGAAGAATTTCAGGAGCCGGCTGGCTGAGGGCTTGCCCATCGCCACCAGAATGGCGGCTGCCTTTTGCGGGCGCGTCAGCGTGGTCAGCGTCGTCATGCTGTCTGTCCCTGCGGTCGATGGCGGTGCACGCCGGCCAAGCCTACGCGCTCTTGGTGGCGGCGATGATTTCGGTCAACCTGATGCCGAAGCGCGACGGGTCGCTTTCGAGCACGGTGATCTCGCCGCGGGCGATCTTGCGGCCGTTGACCACCACGTCGACAGGCTCGCCGATACGCCGGTTGAGCGCCACGGTCGAACCCTTCTGCAGCGCCATCAGCTCGGACACCGGCATCTCGGTGCTGCCGAGGATGATCTGCACGTCGACCGGAATGGCCATGATGATGCTGGAATTGGCGCCGCCGGAAGCGGCCCTGTAGGCAACGTCCGGGCGCTTCTCCTCTTCCTTGAGGACGCCGCGCAGCTCCTCGATGGCGCGATCGAGCTGCTCGTCCGGCTGATCGGGTTCGGCTTCCACCTTCGTCTTTGCCATGCGTCGTCTCCAAAAAGGTCAGGCCACCCGGCGTCAGCCCGGCATCAGCCCGTCGATGAAATCCTGTCCGGCATCGTAGGGATGCCGGACGCGGACGGTGTAATTCTGGCCGAGCTTGCCGAACTCGCAGACGAACAGCGTCTTGTCGCGCGCGCTGAGCCGCGCATGCGATTGCGCCGTCTCTTCGAATTCGATGATCTGCCCGACTTCGAGGCTGGCGAGGTCGCCGAGCGTCAGCCGGGCGAGCGGCATCGTCGCCTCCAGCGTTACTGTCGAGCGCATCACTTCTTCGGAGAAGCGCGCCCGCCAGTCCGAGCCGGCCGTGTGATCGTCGTCGTGGGCGCCGGCCGCGCCGCCACGGGTCGCAAGCAGGATGCGCTGCGGGATCATCACCGTGACAGTGCCGCTGTCGGTCGGCGTCGAGATGCCGAACAGCATGCGGACCGCCGCCCCATCGCGCAGCACCCGCCGCTTAGCCTCCATGCCGGACATTGCCCGCTGCACCGGCAGCCGCAATTCGAGCGAGCGCTTGCCCGATCCATTGAGCGCCTGCGCCACATGCTGGATCACCGTCGTCGCCACATCGGTCTCGATCTGTGACAGCTCGCGTTCGATTGGCGAGACCCGCGCGTCCGGGTCCCCGCCGAACAGGGCGCAAACCACGACGGCTATGGCCTGAGCGTCGATCACCAGGGTCATGGCGTCGGCCGAGGTCGGCGATGGAACGATGACCATGGCGAAGGTCTCGCCGGCATCGGCGCGTGCATGGGGAACCCGGCTCACCTCGACCGCCCGCAGATCCACCGTAACCGGCGCGCCAAGCTCGACGGCAAGGCTCTTCTGCAGCAGCGGCACGGCGCGTTCGGCCATCGCCCGCCCGGCACCAATGACATGACCGGCCTCGCCGCTGTCGCCGACGAGACGTTCGATGATCAGGGAACGGGTCTGCGACGGACTGCCCGGACTGGTCATGATGGCGAGCGGCCCTGGCTGTCTTGACGCATGCTCAGGCCGCCTTCTTTTCGGCCGTGCCGGTATTCATCGTGCTCTGCTCGACGGCGTCGATCGTCGGCCGCTCGTAGGATGAGATGGTCTTGCGGCCGAACTCGATCGCGACCTGCGGCAGCGCGCCGTTCATGTAGGCAAGCAGCGTCTGCTTGACGATGATGTAGAGGCGATTCTTCTTCTCGCGCACGGTCTTGATCTTGGTGGCGACGGGCCCCACCACGCCATAGGACAGGAAGATGCCGAGAAAGGTGCCGACGAGCGCGGCGCCGATCAGCCCGCCGAGGATTTCCGGCGACTGGTCGAGCGCGCCCATCGCCTTGACCACGCCGAGCACCGCGGCGACGATGCCGAGCGCCGGCAGGCCGTCGCCGACCGCCACCATCGCGTGGTAGGCCTTCAGCTTGTCGGTCCTGATGGTCTGGATCTCCTCGTCCATCAGCGCCTCGATCTCATGCGAACGCGCATTGCCGATGATGATGATGCGGCAGTAGTCGCAGATGAAATGCGTGAGATCGTGGTTCTTCAGCACCGTCGGGAATGCCTGGAAGATCGCCGATTCCTCGGGATTGTCGATATGCGCCTCGACCTCGCTGCGCGACTTGGAGCGCAATTCGCGCATCAGGCTGTGCAGAACGCCGAGCGTCTCGAGATAATCCCGTTCCTTCGGCACCGCCTGCTTGAACGCTTCGAGAATGCCCTTGCCGGTGTCCTTGACGGTCTTCATCGGGTTGGCGACCAGGAAGGTGCCGAGCGCCGCGCCGCAGATGACCACCGCTTCCCAGGGCTGCATGAGCACATGCAGATGACCGCCCATGGCCATGAAGCCGCCGAGGACGCAGCCGAGCGTCACCACCAGTCCGATCAGAATGCCCACGCAAGATCCTTCCGCATGTCACCGCAGGTCCCAACCGATAGTCCCCGTGCCTTGTGTGAGGCTTGAATCGACGAGGCTTCAACCCGCGAGGTCCGGATCGCGGGTTGCGGGGCCGATTCAGCTTCGCGCAAGGAAGTGACTGTATTTTCCTGGAATAGCTTCGCCGGAGGCGCACAGCGTGTTGAACACTTATACGAGCTACCAGCTTATCGCCAAGGACATACCCAAGGCGATCGATCAGGTTGAGGCGCAGCCCGTCGTCAAGCGCGATACCGACTACTATCTCGCCAATATCGGCAACATCAAAACCATCGATGACTTCGTCAAGGACACCCGCCTGTTCACCTATGCCATGAAGGCATACGGCCTGGGCGACATGGCCTATGCCAAGGCCTTCATGGTCAAGGCGCTCAAGGAAGGCGTCTCGGATTCGGACAGCTTCGCCAACAAGTTGAGCGACAAGCGCTACGCCGCCTTCGTCAAGGCGTTCAACTTCGCCGCCTATGGCTCGACCGCCACGCTCTTTCCCTCCGCCCAGCAGGGCACGGTCGACAAATACATGCGCCAGACCCTGGAGGAGAATGCCGGCGAGACC
This sequence comes from Mesorhizobium sp. M4A.F.Ca.ET.090.04.2.1, assembly GCF_003999085.1. Taxonomy (NCBI): domain Bacteria; kingdom Pseudomonadati; phylum Pseudomonadota; class Alphaproteobacteria; order Hyphomicrobiales; family Phyllobacteriaceae; genus Mesorhizobium; species Mesorhizobium sp. M4A.F.Ca.ET.090.04.2.1. Next base: position 4,371 of record NZ_RZOT01000244.1, on the reverse strand, counting down.
AATCAAGGCGTGCGGCTGGCACTCTACTTCCAGCGCAAGGCGCCCGACATCACCAACTGGTACGACGTGCTGGCCGATACGGCACTTTCGAGCGTGGTGCGCACCGCGCTCGGCCTGCCCGATTCCTTTGCCTCGGCCGACATCGACAAGCAGGCGCAGTTGTTCGAGCAGAAGCTCGACATCGCCGATTTCAAGGACACCGACAAGCTGAACAAGTTCCTGACCCGGTTCACCAGCCTGTGGGAGATCAACAACCCCACCTCAACGGCGCAGACATCGGTCAGCGTGCTCTTTGCCCAGCCGACCACGGTCGGCATCTCGACCGATCTGATGATGGCCATGCAGAAACTGAAGTTCTGAGAACACCATGCAGGACAGCCTCTACGTCGCCCTCTCCTCGCAGATCGCGCTCGAGCGCCGGCTCGACACCATCGCCGACAATGTTGCCAATGCCTCGACCATCGGCTTTCGCGCCACTGGCGTGAAATTCGAGGATGTCGTCTCCGGCACTGGTCCGAAGTCGGTCTCCTTCGCATCCTCCGGCAAAACCTATCTTTCGACGGCGCACGGTTCGATGACCGAGACCGGCAATCCTTTCGACTTCGCCATCCAGGGCGATGCATGGTTTGCCATCGAAACGCCGACCGGCACGGTGATGACCCGTGACGGCCGTTTCTCGATGAACGAGAACGGCGAGTTGATGTCGATCGAAGGCTATCCTGTGCTCGACGGCGGCGGCGCTCCGATCCAGCTCGATCCGCGCAACGGCCCGCCCAAGGCCGGCGCCGACGGCTCGCTCCGACAGAACGACCAACTGGTCGGCGCCATCGGCCTCTACAATTTCGATCCCGGGCAGAATTTCGTCCGCTACGGCAATTCCGGCATCGTGCCCGCGCGGACGCCTGAACCTGTCACCGATCGCTCCGACGTCGGCGTGGCGCAGGGCTTCCTCGAGGAATCCAACGTCAATCCGGTGCAGGAAATGACCCGCCTGATCATGGTCCAGCGCGCCTTCGAGAATACGGCGGCGCTGATACGGCAGACCGATGCGACCACCGACGACGCCATCAAGACGCTCGGTTCCAAGTAGCGGCATGTCGACCAGCCTGCCCTCGCTACGCGCCCTTGAAAGGCAGCCTGATGCAGCACCCCGCGACCGGCTTGCCGCGTTGGAACGCGTCCTGCGCCGCTTCGATAGCGCCGCGTCCCTGCTCCGGCGCGGCGGCCGCGTCGCCGAGATCTCGCCGACCCATTACAAGGTGCGCGGCCTTTCCGACATCGCCAGGCTGGGCGACATTGTCGAGCAGCGCGGCCATGCCGGCGCGCGGCGCGGTGAAATCGTCAAGATCGGCCGTGACGAGGTGGTCGTGGCCCCGTTCGAGCGCAGCGCCGATGCCGGCATAGGGGATGCCGTGTTTCGGCGCGGGCCGCTGGCGGTGGCGCCGCATATCTCGTGGCGCGGACGCGCCATCGACGCGCTCACCCGTTCAATCGACGGCGGCCCGCCGCTGGAAAGGTCCGCATACGCCCCGGGCGAGGACGCCACGACGCCAGGCGCCATGGCGCGACAGCGCGTCGGCACCGCCTTCACGACGGGGGTCAGGGTCATCGACATCTTCACCCCGCTCTGCTTCGGCCAGCGCCTCGGCATCTTTGCCGGTTCCGGCGTCGGCAAGTCGACGCTGCTCGCCATGCTCGCCGGAGCGGACGCCTTCGACACGGTCGTCGTCGCACTGATCGGCGAGCGCGGCCGCGAAGTGCGCGAATTCCTCGAGGATACGATCGGCGCCGAAAGCATGGCCAAGACCGTGGCCGTGGTTGCCACCAGCGACGAGAGCGCCATGATGCGCCGGCGCGCCCCGGACACCGCCATGCGCGTCGCCGAGCATTTCCGCGACCAGGGCCACCGCGTGCTCCTGGTGCTGGATTCCATTACCCGCTTTGCCCATGCGCTGCGCGAGGTGGCGACCGGAACCGGCGAGCCGCCGGTCGCGCGCGGCTATCCGGCCTCGGTGTTCACCGACCTGCCCAAGCTGCTCGAGCGCGCCGGGCCTGGCGCCGAGGGCAAGGGGTCGATCACCGCCATCATCTCGGTGCTGATCGACGGCGACGACCACAACGATCCGGTTGCCGATTCCGTGCGCGGCATCCTCGATGGCCATGTGGTGCTCGACCGCGCGATCGCAGAACAGGGCCGCTATCCGCCGGTCAATCCGCTGTCGTCGATCTCGCGCCTGGCCGACAAGGCCTGGAGCGCCGAGCAGCGGATGCTGGTGACCAGACTGAAATCGATGATCTCGCGCTTCGAGGACACGCGCGACATCCGCTTGCTCGGCGCCTACCAGGGCGGCGCCGACGCCGAGCTCGACATCGCCGTGCGCCAGGTGCCGCTGATCTACGAGGCGCTGACGCAGTCGCCGAAGGACCGCGCGTCCGTCGATCCGTTCGCCGACCTCGCCCGCTACCTGAAGGGAAAGCAGAATGGCGATGCAGGAGAGTGAGCGCCAGTACACCGAGCGCCTGCTGCGCGAGATGCTCGACGACGCCAGGGCCAAGGAAGACGCCAGGGCTGAGGAAGCACGGTCCGCCACAGCAAAGGCCGCTCGCGCTATGGCCGCCAAGGTCGCGGTCAGGACCGGGGCCGTCCTGGCCAAGGCGGCGAAGCCCGCTCTCCCGAGGACCGCCGGGCCCGCTAGGACCGTCGGGGATGATTTGCCCAAGGCTTCCCAGGTTGAGGTCGCCGAGACGATACAGGCAAGCCGCGATTCACTGATCGATGACCTGTTCTCGCGCACGGAATGGCCCACGCCGCCAAAGGCGGAATTTCCGCGGCTGGGCAAGAAGCCTGACCGGCGCAGCGATTTTGTCGTCGCCGCGCTCGGCGTCACGCTCGGTCTGATCTGCGCGCTATTTCCCTGGTACATCTTCTTCAATCAGGAACAGTTCGGCGTGCAGGCCATCAAGTTCGGCGGCAGCGGCACCAATGCCGGACGCGTCAGCGGCGGCTCGCAAATGGAAAATCCCGGCCAGCCGCTGACGGCCAAGGATGTTCCCGATGTCGACTTGTTCGCCACCGGCACGCTGCAGGACCCCGAGGACCCCGCCACGGCTCCGGGCGTCGACCAGCAGCCCTTTCCGGCGGACCCCAAGTTCCGCATGGTGCATGTCGCCAACGGCCGCGCCATGATTGAGGACGACGCCGGCCTGTGGATCGTCCAGCGCGGCTCGAAGCTGCCGGACTCCAGCATCGTCTCGTCGATTGAGCAACGTGGTGGCAAATGGGTCATGGTCACCAGCACCGACCAGGTGATCGAACTCTCCAAATAGCGGCGCGCGGGCCAGTAGCACGGCGCTGCGCCATGCCCGGCCCCGCGCAAGGTCCGCGCAAGACTGGCGGCCTAATCTTTGGGAACCCCGCCCGGAGATTCCCATGGAGCCCGTCACCCTTTTCGATCTCGCCACCAAGCAATCGCAGTGGCTGGCCGTGCGCCAGTCCGCAATTGCCTCCAACATCGCCAACGCCAATACGCCGGGCTACACGGCGGGCGATGTCGAGCCGTTCGAGAAGGTCCTCGACCGTACGGCGGTATCGCTGCAGGCCACGCAGGCCGGGCATCTCGGCACCCAGGCGACGAATGCCGGCTTCACCGTCAAGCCGGAGGAAGCCACCGGCTCGATCATGCCGTCGAAGAACACGGTGGCGCTGGAAGACGAACTGATGAAGGCCGGTGAGGTCCGCCGCTCTTTCGAACTCAACACCGCGATCGTCAAGGCCTTCCACTCGATGATGATGATGGCTGTGAAGAGCTGACCATGGACGCGCTTACCGCAGCCCTCAAAGTCGCAGCATCCGGCCTTGGTGCCCAGTCGGAGCGCCTGCGCGTGGTGTCGGAAAACCTCGCCAACGCGCAGTCGACCGGCACCACGCCGGGCGCCGATCCCTATCGCCGCAAGACGATCTCCTTTGCATCCGAGCTCGACCGCGCCACCGGCGGCCAGCTTGTCGAGGTCAGCTCGGTAGAGCGCGATCCATCCGATTTTCCGATCGAGTTCCAGCCCGGCAACGAAGCCGCCGACGAAAAGGGCTACGTCAAGATGCCCAACGTCAACGTGCTGATCGAAATGGCTGACATGACCGAGGCCAATCGCTCCTATGAGGCCAATCTCCAGGTCGTCAAGCAGGCGCGCGATCTGATTTCCATGACCATCGACCTGATGAGGAACCAGCAATGATCAGCGGCATCGGCAGCATTGGCGCGCTCAAACCGGCAACCGAAGGCGCCGGTGTGGCGACCGACGCCCTCCAGGGCATCGTCGCGCCGACGACAGCGACCGAGACGGTCGGCACATCCTTCGCCGAGGCGCTGAACC
>NZ_RZOT01000243.1:0-8565 GCF_003999085.1 Mesorhizobium sp. M4A.F.Ca.ET.090.04.2.1 | reverse complement strand
GTCAGCGTCCTGTAGCCTTTGGCGCGGGCAAAGCCGATGCATTCATCGACCAGCCGCTTGCCGATACCGAGGCCGCGCGCGGACGGCTCGACATAGAGCAGGCGCAGTTTCGCCACAGCGTCCGACTTGCGCACGAGGAAGACCGAGCCGACGACCTCTCCTTCCCGCTCGGCGATCCAGGCACGCTCCCATTTCGGGTCGAACTTCCTGACGAACTCAGCCAGGATCTCGGCGACCAGCGCCTCATAGGTTTCGTCCCAGCCATAGTCCTGCGCATAGAAGAGGCCCTGGCGCCGCGTGACCCAGCCGATGTCGCCGACCTGCAAGGGCCGCAATACATACGGAACCCTGGGTTCCGGCAGATCGCCGAGCAGACGCTGCACGGTGCCCATCGCCTTGACCAGCCTGTCCTGCTCGGCCGGCGGGAGCTTGTCGAGCAAGGCCTGGACCTGCGCATGCGAGTCTTTGTTGAGCGGCGCGAAAGCATCCCTCCCCACCTGTGTCAGCGCGATCGATGAGCGCCGGGCGTCGGCTTCGGTAGCGGCGCGCTCGGCGAGACCGCGTTCCTCGAATTTCTTCAGGAGACGGCTGACATAGCCGGCGTCGAGGCCGAGGTCGCGAACAAGGTCGCTGGCGACGAGGCCATCGTGATGGGCGAGTTCATAAAGCACCCGCGCCTCGGTCAGCGAGAACGGGCTCTTCAGCAGGCCTTCGTCAAGCAGGCCGATCTGTCGGGTGTAGAAGCGGTTGAAGGCGCGCACCGCGTCGGTGCGTTCCTTGCCGGGGTGATCGTGGATGGTCATGGCGCTTCTCCTGTCAGGGAGAAGATCGGGCATTTAGTTGACTGAGTCAAGTAAATGCTTGCAGGTCGAGGCGTGATACGCGTTCGTCATCCTACGGCGAAGCAAGGAGCGGAGCGACGCAGCGCAGACCCTAGGATGACGATGTCGCGGAGGCCTGCGCCAATGGCGAGCGCTTCGCACCTCACCCCATCGGCAACGCCGGCCAGCGCTCGACAATATGTCCGGCCGAAAACACCGCGATCGAGCCGAAATGCTGCAGCACGGCCTCGCTCTGCGTCGGACGCAGGAAGGCGCAGTCGCCGGGCTTTACGTCGGCTCCGGCCGGCAGGGCCATGAACTGCTGGTTGGAGGACAGGCCCATCAGGCTGTTTACCTTCATTCCCTCCGGGAACACCGGCCCGGCCATCCACTTGCCGCCGTAGAGATAGCAGCCCTTGCGCGGGAACAGGCCAAGCGCCGTGAGCATGCGGGACACCGAGGCCGGCCCCGGCAGCACCGGCTCCACCACCTTCAGGATCGGCGTCGCGATGAAGGCTGCAGGCTGGAGGCCATCCAGGCCGGGGACGTCGAAATCGCTGGGCAGCACGAAAGCGGAGCCGATCGAGACTTCGTTGGCGACCCCGCCATGGTGCAGCAACGCCGTCTTCGAGCCGCCTATGTTCAGGATGCGGCGCTGGTCCTCGCCGAGGCTGTCGGCGAATTCCTCGGCCAGCGCCTGGGCTTTCCCCAGCGCGCCGGCCTGGCCGCCGAACAGGCCGGGAATCTCCGGCGCATGCGCCTCGTAGGCCATGATACCTTCGCAGCGCAGGCCGTTCGGGATGGTCAGCGCCTTTATGTCTTCGGGGCTGGCGAAGCCGCCGCGATGCAGCCCGACATCGACCTCGAAGGCAAAGCGCAGTTCGGTGCCAAGTTCGGCCGCCAGCGCGCCATACTCGGCCAGCCGCTGGTCGGTGTCGATCAGCCAGCAGACGCGCGACCAGCCGGCGCCGCCCTTGGTGAGCGCGGCTCTCGCCGCGCCGACCGGCATCGGCTTGCCGTAAAGCAGATCCGCCTCGGGAAAGGCGTCGAGCACGGCCTGCGTAATCGGCGGATGGAAAGTCATGAAACGGCTGGAGCCGAGCGCGCCGGCAATATGCTGGAGCAGCGGCATGGAGGCGAGCGACTTGTCGACCAGCCGCACGGCGAGGCCCGGCGCCAGTCTGTCCTTCACCAGCGCGATGTTGCGGTCGAGCCGGTCGCGGTCGAGCACGAGCGCGGGCTGGAAGATGCCGGCTTGCCTCAGCGCCTCGGAGAGATCGGCGAAATAGGCGCTCATGTGTCGATGCCGAACAGGCTGGCCATGTAGGGCGACACGAAGCGGTTTTCGGGATCGATATCGCGCCGCACCGCCATGGCGTCATCCCAGCGCGGATAGAGTTTCTTGAAATCCGCGGCCTTCAGGCTGTGCATCTTGCCCCAATGCGGCCTGCCGCCATACTTGCGGAAGATCGGCTCGGCCGCCCGCATGAAGGGCTCGGGACCGTTGGCCGCATCGTGGTGGATGGCGATCGAGCAGGTGAGCCTTTTGTGGAAGGGCGAAAGCCAGAATTCGTCCGGCGCCACCGAACGCACCTCCATCGGGAAGTAGACTTCCGGAAAGTGCTTCTCGGTCAGCGCGATGATCTCGGCCAGCGCCTTCGGCCCCTCCTCGAAAGGCAGGTGGTACTCCATCTCGTTGAATTTGGTGCGCCGGTCGCTGACATAGACGTTGAGCCAGTCCTGCACATAATCCTCGGCCGGCACCTTCTTGACCGCGCCCTTGATCAGCGCGCGGCGCAGCGACGGCAGCCAGCGCAGCACGGTGCGCAGCTTGCGCAGTGTCGCCAAACCCTTCTCGTCGTCCTCGGTCGGCCGTTGCGTCGGCTGCGCATCGCTCAGGTCGCTGGCGATGAACTGCGCATAGCCGGAAAACGGGATGTAGTAGAATTCGGCCGAACGGTGCGCGGCCAACATCGTCTCGAAATCGCGCAGCATGTCGCCGATCGGCAGCACCCATTTGCGGCGGCGCAGGCGGTAGGCCGCGATATTCTTCATCGTCACTTCGGTGAGGATGCCGAAGGCGCCGAGCGCGACGCCGGTGGCGTGGATCATGTCCTGGTCCCCTGCCCGGCTGTATTCGCGCAGTTTCCCTGTCCCGTCGACGAGTTGCACCGTCTCCAACTGCGTGTGATAGGCGCCGAGCTTCGGGCCCGAGCCATGCGTGGCGGTGCCCAGCGCGCCGCCGATCGCCTGCTTGTCGATGTCGCCCATGTTGGGCAGGGCCTGGCCGATGCCCTGCAGGATGTGCATCAGAGGCCCAAGCCGAGTGCCAGCCCGCAGCCGCGCCCGATTGGCCGCGGTGTCATGCGAGACCAGCCCCTCGATCTTCTCCAGCGAGACGATGGTGCCATCCGACCGCACCAGTGGCGTGAAGGAATGGCCAGCGCCGGCGACGCGGAGCGGACCGGGCGCCGAGCGCACCAGATCGGCAAGCTCGCCGGCATCTGACGGAGTGGCGATAAGCTTGGGTGCGGCCTGCACCAGGCCCGACCAGTTGCTCCAGGCTTTCTGCATCGCGCTTCTCCGCTCAGGCAATGGCGCGGCGATGCCGCGTCACGAGGATGAACAGGCCGAGCAGCGCGACGCTGGCGGCGGCGCTGGCGGCGGCGAATTCCGGCACCGGCCGGAAATCCTTGTCGATCAGCAGCGAGGCGGCAATCGGCCCGATCGCCAGGCCGAAGAGCTGGGCCGCCGGCACCAGAAGCACCGCGGTGCGGGTCTCGTCGGCGGTGATCGCCAGGCGGATCTGGTAGGGAACGATGAACAGCAGGATGAAGCCCATCACCAAGGCGGCGACCCAGAATATCGTCGGGCCAGGTCCGCTGGCGAAAATCAGCGAGCAGACAAGGGCGACGGCGCCGACGGCGGTGATCGCCAGGCGATAGTCGATGCGCGCCTCGATGGCGGTCGCGGTCATGGCGCCAACCACCTGCGCGGCGAGGCTTGCCGACACCATCAGGCCGACGGTGCGGCCATCGATGCCGAACTGCGCCCCGAGCGGCTCGAGGAAGGCCCAGATCGCGCCGAAGAACATGAAGTAGCAGAAGATCGAGAGCAGCGCGGCGATCGATCCGGGCGTCAGCACATTGGCGAAATGCTCTTCCTTCGGCAGGTCGGCATAGTCGTCCGGCACGATCCAGGCGACCGCCAGCGAGGCGAGGCAGACCACGCCGAGGGCGAGGAAGCCGCCGGACGCGCCGGCGACCGGGACGACATAGAGCGCCAAGGTCAGCGCCAGCGCGCATTGCGCCAAGGTCTGCACGGTGACGAAATAGCCGCCGATGCGCTCGGCCCGGCGCGAGCGCGCAATCAGCTCGGTGGCGATGGCGACCAGCCCGCCCTCGGCAAGCCCGGCCAGGCTGCGCGCGCCGATCAGCGCGTTGGCGCCGGCGGCATGGGCCGTCCACCAGTTGGCCGCCGCCAGCAGGAGCAGCAGGATGGCGCTCTTCCAGCGCATGTTGCGGGCGGACAGGGCCATGGCCACGACGCCCGAGCCGATGGCGATGGCGATCATCTCGGCGGTGGCGACCAGCGCCAACTCGTCGCCGGTGACATGGCCTTCGGTGTAGAGCGCGCCGAGCAGCACCGGCTGAAGCCCGAGGATCAGCAGGCCGACCGAGCCGATCCACAGCGCCGAAGCGAGCTGCAGGCCGCTCGGATTGCCGACCAGCCAGTCGCCGCCGTCCGTCTCGCCGGCTTGTGTAACCAAAGGCGCCTCCTCAACGTCCTTGCCGCATCGCCAAAAAACTGACAATCTGTCAGCATTTCTGGAAACTGATAGTTAATCATGTTTCTTGTCAACCGGAATTTTGGACCTCTCGCGAGAGATCGGGCGCAATGAGCGAAGCAAGGCGATTGGCGACGGAGCCCAGGCGCAGGCCAAAGCAGGAGCGCAGCCGCGAGCGCATCGACGCGATCCTTTCGACGACCATGCGACTGATTGGCGAGAAAGGCATCGATGCCGTCACGATGAAGGAAGTGGGTGCGCTGGCCGGCGGACCGATCGCCACCGTCTATCACTATTTCCCCAACAAATCGGCGATCCTGGCGATGCTCTACGAGCGCTTCGCGGAGGAGAGTCGCGCGCGCTTCGGCGCCATCATCGCCGGGATCCGCGGGGTGGACGATGTGACGTCGGCCGCGGATCGACTGCTCGACGACTACTACAACCGCGTGGCGGCGGATCCGGCCATCCAGGACCTGCAGAACGCGATCCAGGCTGATAAGGCACTGCAGAACCTCGACATCGCCGAGACCAGGCAGCAGGCGAAAATGTTCTGCGACCATGTCGGTCCGATGCTTGAGCCGGAGCGGCGCGAGGCGTTCGGACGCGTGGTCTTTCTCATCTTCCAGCTTGCCGGCGGCGTGGTGCGGCTGGCGCTGACGCAGGACGAGGCCGAGAGCCGGCGGACGATCGATGACTACCGGTCGATCATTCACACGCAGTTGCGGTTGTTTCTTTGAGCGATCAGGCGTCCAGCTTCGGCCCCAGAATCTCCACCAGCCAGTCGACGAAAACCCGCACCCTTGGCGACAGCTGGCGGCTGCGCGGATAAAGGACCGAGATCGGCGTCGGCGTGGGCGGATTGTCCGGAAGCACCTCGACTAGCCGACCGGCCTCGATGTCAGCGGCAAAACGGCGGCGCGGCGCCTGGTAGAGGCCGAAACCCTGGAGCACCAGCGTGGCGGCCGTGTCGGAGTTGGAAACCGTAACCCGCGACGGCAGGACGATCTCGTGCACCTTGCCGTCGACGGTGAGTTCCAGCGGCATCACCTGCCCGGTGCGCGACGAGACGAAGCCGATCATCACATGGCCGGCCAGCTCGTCCAGGTCACGCGGCAGGCCGTGGCGCTCGACATAGTCGGAGCTGGCGAGCGTCGCCTCGCGCGCCGTGCCGATTCGGCGCGCGATCATGTCGCTGTCCGGCAGCGTGCCGGCGCGCACCACGCAGTCGACGCCCTCGCGCACGAGATCGACGAGGCGGTCGCCCTCGCCGATATGCAAGCTGAGCCCAGGATAGCGGGCGAGCAGCGCCGGCAGTTCCGGGATGACGACGGTACGAGCCAGGTTGCCGTTGATGTCGATGCTGAGCCGTCCACGCACCTCATGCGCGCCGAAGCCGCCCTCGGCGTCCTCGATGTCGGCGAGGATGCCGATGCAGCGCTGGTAATAGGCGTCACCATCGAGAGTGGTCGTGACGTGGCGGGTGGTGCGCCTGAGCAGTTGCACGCCGAGCCGCTCCTCCAGCTGCTTGATCGCGGCGGTGGCGCTGGAGCGCGGCAGGCCGAGATCGGCGGCGGCAGCGGTGAAGCTGCGCCTTTCCACAACGCGGGTGAAGAGCCGCATGCTGTCGAACCTGTCCATCGGTGATTGTTCGCACAGGATGAATAGTGTTGGCAATCCGTGCCCGATTATATCGTCCAGCAAGGCGAGTATATGCATCTCCATCCAAAACAGAAGGAGTTCTCGCCATGACCACTCGCCCCATCGCCCTGATCACCGGCGGCAGCCGCGGCCTCGGCCGCAACACCGCGCTCCACCTCGCCCGCAAGGGTGTCGACGTCATCGTCACCTATCGCTCGCGCGCCGACGAAGCTGAGGCGGCTGTCGCCGAAATCGAGGCCGCCGGCGGCCGCGCCGCGGCGCTCCAACTCGATGCGGGAGCCGTCGCCACCTTCCCTGCCTTCGCCGCGGCATTGAAGAATACGCTTGAGGAAACCTGGCAGCGCGATCGCTTCGACTATCTCGTCAACAATGCCGGCACCGGCCTGCGCAAGATGATCGCCGAGACGACTGAGGAGGAATTCGACACGCTGATGAACACCCATCTCAAGGGCGTGTTCTTCCTCACCCAGGCGCTGCTGCCGCTGATCAACGATGGCGGCCGCATCATCAACATCTCCAGCGGGCTGGCCCGCTTCGCCGCTCCCGGCTCGTCGGCCTATGCGATGATGAAGGGCGGCATCGAGGTGTTCACGCGCTATCTCGCCAAGGAACTCGGCCAGCGCGGCATCGCCGCCAACACCGTGGCGCCGGGCGCGATCGCCACCGACTTCAACGGCGGTCATGTGCGCGACAATGCCGAGATCAACCGCATGGTGGCCGGCGTCACCGCGCTCGGCCGCGCCGGCGTGGCCGACGACATCGGCCCGATGATCGCCTCGCTGCTGTCGCAGGACAATCGCTGGGTCAACGCCCAGCGCATCGAGGTATCGGGCGGGATGAATATCTAGGTAACCTGGCGGATCAGCCCTTCGAAGCCGTCGGCGAGATTGGCATTGCCGGCGGCGACGAAGCTCGAAAGGCGCCTGGCTCGCCCGGGGGTCTTGTTGGCATCGAGCAGCACTGCCCTGCCCTCATGCATGACAAAATCGAATTTCCCGTAGTCGAAGCCAAGTTGGCGCCTTAGCGCGCGAAGCTCGTCGGGAACCGGAACAGGTTCGCGGCGGATCGTATCGTCGCCCTTGACGAGACTTTGCGGCGAGACGTGGCGGGTGCAGCGTCCGCGTTCGCCGCAAAACAGCCAGAAGCGGGCTCCAAAGCCGTCCGGCTCCGGTTCGGGAACGAATTTTTCCACCACCAGATCCTCGCGGTCGAACACCGTCGTCGGAACATCGGCAAGCGAGCCATGGACACGATAGCTGTCCAAGGCTTCGAGGCGGGGAAACGGCTCCGGCTTGCCGGCGCGTCGCGACCGCCGGTTCAGCGAGCGCTCGCGCGTCCCCAGGTTGTTCAGGCTGCTCTTCACGATGACGGGCCCCTGCCAACCGTCGCCCCTGCCGATCACGGCACCGCTGACGCGACGCTTGGAGATGTCGGTGGCGCCGATGTTGAGGCAGAAGGGAAAGGCGCGCGCGTATTCGACATATTCGGCCGGCGTCACGGTCGCGTCGACATGCAGTACCGCGATGTCGGCTTCCGGCCTGGCCGCCGTGCCGGCAAGGATCCGGACCGAATGGCCACGGCGCTTCAGCTCTTCCAGCAGGTCGAAGAGCATATACGGGCTGTCGCGGCGTAGCAGCAGCCCACGCCGGCTCTGAAACCGGTCGAACTCATGCGTGATGACCGCGATGCGTGCCATGCGCCCCATTGGCTTCTCGAGCGTCCTCGATTACTCGATCGAATACAATGCGCTAACCAACCCAGGGTTTGCATGACAGAGCACTGGAATGCAATTCGCAAACACTGGCAGTTGCTCGGCTCGCCGTTGCGGCCGCCGGCTCAGGTGGTCGAGGCCTATGAACGCGAGCTCGAGCTTGCGCAATCGCACGTCGTCATGCTCGGCGTGACACCGGAGCTCGCCGGACTTGGCGCCACAATGATTGCGGTCGACGAGTCCGCCGACATGATCGCCGGCATCTGGCCGGGCGACACCGATATGCGCAAGGCGGTGCGAGGCGACTGGTTCGACCTGCCGTTTCCCGGTGCGAGCATCGACGCGCTGATCGGCGATGGATGTCTCTCGGCGATCGGCGACGCCGAAGCAAGACGGGCGCTTTTTTCGGCGATCGCGAGCGTGCTCAAGGCCGACGGCCGCGCCGGCATAAGGCTTTACGCCTCTCCCGAAACCCCGGACGACCCGAAGGATGTCCGCGCCCTGGCGCTGGGCGGTGGCGTCTCGACCTTCCACGAGCTCAAATAGCGCGTGGCCATGACCGCAATCAGCGGCGTGCCCGACTACAT
>NZ_RZOT01000242.1:0-8615 GCF_003999085.1 Mesorhizobium sp. M4A.F.Ca.ET.090.04.2.1 | reverse complement strand
GCTTGGCGCCGTGCAGTAGCCGCCCCATCTCCAGCAGGCTGCGCGGCATATGGTAATTGTTGGTGACAAGGATGACGCTGCCATAGGCGTGGCTCTCCACCCATTTGGCGCTCTCCTCGGCATTGCCGATCGTGTCGAGCGCGGCGCGGTCGATGTCGACGCAGCAGGAAAACAGCGCCTTGTCGCCGCCGGTCGCGGCCTGCAATTGACGGCGGCTGGCGGAAGGATGAACGCCGCTGATCAGCAGGCGCTCGCCCTTGCCGGAGGCGAGAAGGTCCATCGCCGCGTCGAGGCGCGACTGGCCACCGGTGAGCACGATAATGGCATCGGCCCTGGCGGGGTTAGCGGGCGTCGTCATGTGGCTGACGGTGCTGGCGAACCAGCCGAAGCCGCCGGCAAACAGAGCCGCTAGCGCCAGGACCGAGAAAGCACAGATCCGAAGGACCATGACAAGACGGGCCAGATTGCCGGGCCCATGCCCCCGGGTACCAGCAACTGGCCTCCGTCCAGCCGTCCCGGTCGTGTCCCGCGCGTCCATCATCCTATGGTTAATCCTGAAATGCGGCCTTTGATAGATGAAAAGGCGCACATTGCGTTACGGCAGTTTCTCTTGCGTGATCAGACCCTTGCTGAACATGACCGGTTCAGCATTCGCTCGCTCCCGGTTCCGGATCATGCTCAGCTCCCATCCGGCTGGCGCATGTCGATGTCGCTGAGATAGGCGACCACGGTGGCATGGGATGTCGCCGCCGTCAGCACACCGATCACCAGCACCATCAAGCCGACGCCGAGATAGCCAGCCGAGCCGATGGCGAAATTGCCGAACAGGGCTGTCGCCTGGTCCGCCTGGGGCGTGGCCATGTTGCGCGACGACCACCAGGAAAAGACGATGAAGACCAGGATCGCGGCAGCGCCTCCTGCGGCGGCGCCCTTCATGCCGGTGACCAGGAAATGCCAGCGAAATTCGCGCGCGATGAAGCGCGCCTCGGCACCGACGAAATGCAGCACCTCGATGATATGGCCGTTGCCAGCCATAGCGCCGCGCGTCGCGAACACCACTGTCAGCACCGTCGCCGACAGCATCAGCACCAGTACGGCGATGCCGATGGTCACCGTGGTGCGGGCCATGGCCACGAGCCGGTCGACCCAGGTGCGGTGGTCGTCGAGTGCCGCGCTCGGCAGTTTGGGCGCGATCGCGGCGCGCATCGCCGCAAAGTCGGGCGGGCTGTTCTCGTCAATGGTGACGATCACCAGGCGCGGCACCGGCAATTCGTCGATGTTGAGGCCTGTGCCCAGCCACGGCTCCAGCAAGCGGGCGGTAGCGTCCCGGTCGATGATTTTGGTGCCCTTGACGCCGGGAAATTCGCTGGCGATCTGTGAGGCCTGAGCCAGCGCGGCCTCCATGTCGAGGCCGTCGACCGGCTTGATCTGGATCGTCGCCTCGCGCGAGATCTGGTTTTCCCACACCGAGGCGGTGTCGCGCACCAGGGTCACGGCGCCGAAGGTCAGGCAGGACAGGAAGGTCATGATGGCGATGACCAGCACCAGCGCCCGTCCGGCGATGTTCTGAGCCGGCACGATCGGCGCCATCCTGCGCTGGGCGCGCTGCATCACGCCAGTCATCTCGGCCGGCTGGTCATGGAGATGTTCGGCGGAAAGCTCAGTCATAGATATCCAGCCTTCCGCCGGCGAGGATCATGCGTCGCGCGTCGACCTGCTCCATCAGGCCGAGGTCGTGAGTCGCGATGACCACGGCGGTGCCGAGACGGTTGAGCTCGATAAACAGCCGAAGCAGCCGGCGCGCCAGCGGCGGGTCGACATTGCCGGTCGGTTCGTCGGCGAGCAGGATCTCGGGCTGCTCAATCAGCGCGCGGGCGATCGCGGCGCGCTGCTTCTCGCCGCCGGAGAGCACCGGCGGCAGCACATGCATGCGCTCGCCAAGACCGACCCATTTCAGCAATTCGGTCACGTCGGTGCGGTAGCTCGCCTCCTCGCGCCCGCGCACGCGCAGGGGCAGGGCGACGTTCTCATAGGTGGTCATATGGTCGAGCAGGCGAAAATCCTGGAACACGACGCCGATGCGGCGCCGCAGATGCGGCAGCTCGCTGCGCGAGATGCGCGAGCGGTCCTTGCCGAAGATGGTGATCAGCCCGCGCGTCGGCTTCAGCGACATGAACAGAAGGCGCAGCAGCGTCGTCTTGCCGGCGCCGGAAGGCCCGCTCAGGAACTGGAAGGAGCGCTCCGGTATGTGCAGGGAAATGTCGCGGAGGATTTCCGGACCCATGCCATAGCGGAGGCCGACATTTTCGAAGCGGATCACGTTCGGCGACCTGGAACTTGCGGCGGCGAAACGCCAGCCCTTTCTCTCAAAAGACCATCGGCCCGCATGGTTAACCCTTGGTTAATTTTTGATGCTTTTCGATGCATCACCGGGGTTCCGGTGGGGAAGCGTTAACCATTTGCGTTTACCCAAAAGAAACGAACAGCGAACAGGTGCTTTCAGTACTGGAGCCATATGGCTAAGGATCGAACCGCGCGCCCGGTTTCCGGCGAAATCATGGCCGGGCTGGGGACAAGTGCCGCGCTGCAACCGCGCGGGCCGGTGATCGACATCGTCGAGGCCGATTACGAGGTGCTGCCGCGTCTTTCCGCTATGCCGGAAGCGCCGGCGGCGTCGCCTTCCCGCGCGACCGCCACGCCTACCATCGAAGGTATGGACATGCTGCGCAAGCCGGAGGCTGCGACCGAGCGGCAGCCGGCATCGCGCGGCGGACCGCTTTTCTGGATTGCCGGCGTCAGTGCGGCGCTGGCCGCCTTCTGGGTCTCCGGCGGCCATGCGCTGGTTCGTCAATCGCCGTTCTGGAAGGCCGCGCAACCGGCGGCGGTGTTCAGCATATCGGACATCACGTCGCGCATCGACGCGTCGGGGCTGAAACCTGTGTTGTTCGTCGACGGCGAAGCCGCCAATGACGGGGCGCAGGCCGCGCAAATGCCGCCGCTGGAGATCCGCGTCACCGGCAATGACAGCCAGGTCACCCGCTATACGCTGGGGACATCCGGCCGCTCGCTGGCGCCCGGCGAAAGATTTGGCTTTTCCAGCCGCCTCGATGTGCCTAGAAACGGCGTGAAGGCCGTGGCGGTCAACTTCGCCGGCTAAGGCGGAACAGCATCGCGCGATCCGGCGCAAAATCAAGAAGTTCTACAGCGCGTTCGCTGGCCTGAAGGTCGCGGTCCTGTAGGCAAAACGCCTGGAGGGCGAAAATGCCAGTTGTGCGCGGCAAGGATATCGAGGTCCTGTTTTCGGCGTCGGCGATCGCCCGCCGCAATCTCGAGCTCGCCAAGGAGATCGCCGGGCGCGACTACCATGACCTCCTGGTGATCTCGGTGCTGAAGGGATCGTTCATCTTCGCCGCCGACCTGATCCGGGCCATGCACGATGTCGGCCTGTCGCCCGAGGTCGAGTTCATCTTCATTTCCAGCTACGGCGCCGGAACCACCAGCGGCGAGGTGAGGGTGCTACGCGACATCGACAACGAGGTCGCCGGCCGTGACGTGCTCCTGATCGACGACATCCTTGAATCCGGCAAGACGCTCTCCTTCACCCGCGACCTCATGCTGTCGCGCGGCGCCAGAAGCTGCGCTATCGCCGTGCTGCTCGACAAGCGCATGCGCCGCCAGACCGCACTCAACGCAGACTATGTCGGCTTCGACTGCCCTGACTATTTCGTCGTCGGCTACGGCATGGACGTCGCGCACGCCTTTCGCGAATTGCCCTTTGTCGGAATCGTCAAGGGCGACGCCTAGGCATTCTCGGGGCGCTGGAGCGAATTCTGAAAAGGCCTCATCGACGTTTCAAATTTTCAGAAAACGTCAACGTTTCACCGCCATGTATCTTGCCATGGCAAAGCTTCTGATCGTCGAGGACGATGAATCCGTCCGCACTCTCGCCGCCCGCGCGCTCGAACGCGACGGGCACAGCGTGGCAGTCGCCTGCGATGGCGCCCAGGGCCTTTCTCTCATCGAGGCGGCGCGGGGCGGCTATGACCTCGTCGTCTCCGATATCCGCATGCCGGAGATGGACGGCATCGAGATGGCCACCGCGGCGGCGGCGCTGTTCCCGTCGATGAAGATCATGCTGATGACCGGCTATGCCGACCAGCGCGAGCGCGCCGAGGAATTGAACGGCATTATCCTCGACGTCATGCAGAAGCCTTTTACCCTCGCCGAAATCCGCGCCCGCGTCGGACGCGCCCTGAACTGCTTCGCCTGAGGTTCCGCGCCGGAGGCCCGCCCGGCACGATAGTCCAGGAATCGCATTGCGTTCACGTCGCGGTGGTCGGCGATCACGCCGTGTCGCCTGTCGGCACGAGCAACGGCGGAGCTGCTCTTAGCCGCTCGGTGCGGAAGGCAAGCAGGCCGGCGCCAATGATAAGGGTGGCACCCAGCACGGTCGCCGAGTGTGGCACCTCGGCGAAGAACAGGAAGCCCCACAGCGGCGACCAGATGATGCCGGTATATTCAAAAGTGGCGACGCGGTTGGCCTGCGCAAGCCGGTAGGCCTGCGACAGCAGGATCATGCCGGCCGAGGCGACGAAGCCGCAGGCCGCCATCTTGAGAAGGTCGGGCAATGCCGGCCAGATCCAGGGCCGCACCAGGAATTCGAGGCTGGGGTGGACGGCGTGCTCTATCCCGGCAAGCCGGAACAGGCCGGCGACGAGCAGCGCACCGGTCAGGTAGGCGCCGTTCTGGTAGAACGCCATGACGGTGGAGGATTCGGTGTCGCTTATCTTGCGGGCCATCAGCTGCGAGAGGCCGTAGAGGAAGGCGGAGCCGAGCGACAGGAGCGCCGCCCAGTCGAACAGTCCGGCGCCCGGCCGCAGCATGACGAGGACGCCGAGCAGACCGATCAGGACAGTCGCCAGCGTCTGCCAGGAGACCCGTTCGCCAAGATAGGGCCCGGCAAGCGCCATGATGAACAGCGGCGCCATGAAATAGAGCGCCACCGCGTCGGCCAGCGGCAGGGCGGCGATCGCCAGATAATAGGACGTATAGGACGCGAACTGGATGAAGGCGCGCAGCGTCAGCGTGCCGAAGCGCTTCGAGAGCAGGGCTTTCAGCCCGACATCGGCGTGCACGATAACGATCAGGATCGGCAAGGCGACGATAGCGCGGATCGCCATGACCTCGGTAACCGGGTAGAGGCCCGACACCGCCTTGACGAGCGGATCCTGGAGCGAAAACACCAGCACGCCCAGACAAAGGCTCAGGATGCCAAGCACCATCCTGTTCTGCATAGGATTCGGCCCCCCGATTCGCGCGATCCCAAACCGACGCATGCGGTAAAAAAGAACCCGCCACCGTTCCAGGCAGCGGGTATGAGTGAGGACTCGATTGGTCCGCAGCCGGTTTCAAGGGCTGCATATCCAATGGGTGAGGCGACTATCCTCCGGCGTTTGACATGTTGCAAACGAATTGGAATGATGCCAGCAATCAAAATTGCTTATGGTGGATGCGATGAAGCCGACGCTCGACAGCGATCTCCTGCGCACCTTCGTTGCGGTGGCCGAAACCGGCAATTTCACCAAGGCGGCGGAGCAGGCGGGCCGTACCCAGTCGGCGGTGTCGATGCAGATGAAGAAGCTCGAGAGCATGGTTGGCGACAGCCTGTTCGAGCGCGGCTCGCGCGGCGTGGCGCTGACACGGCGCGGCGGCGAGCTGATCGGCAATGCCAGGCGCATCGTTTCGCTGCTCGACGAGACGGCAGCGTCGATGGCGGCGGCGCCGCTTGGCGGCCCGGTGCGCATCGGCATTCCCGAAGAGTATGGCCATGCCATACTGTCGCGCGCCCTTGGCGCGTTTTCGACGCGCCACCCGAAGGTCGAGGTGACGGTGCGCTACGCGCATTCGGGCGCGCAGACAGCGGCGGTTACCGCCGGCGAGCTCGACCTTGCGGTTGTCTTCGAATGGCAGGATCTCGCGGGCGGCGAGGTGCTGATGCACGACCCGACCGTCTGGGTGACGTCCGAGACGCACCACAGGCACGAGGAGCGGCCGGTGCCGATCGCGCTCTACAGCCGTGACGGCTGGTGCCGCGACTTCGCCATCAAGTCGCTGGAACAGCGCGGCCTTGCCTATCGCGTCGCCTACACCAGCGACACCAATGGCGGCCTCAAGCTCGCCGTCACCTCCGGCCTGGCGATCGCGCCGATCTCGCGCAGCAACATCCCGGCAGGCTGCCGCGAGCTGACCGCCGCCGACGGCTTCGGCGACATCGATTCCTCCAATGTCGTGCTGCACCGCAATCCGCTCGCCGCCGGCGAAGCGATCGACAGCATGGAGAATGCCATCCGCGAGGCGTTCACGCTGACGCCCGGCGCGCTCCTCGACGCCTGACTTGCGCTGCTTCAATCCGGTGGGGCGGTGGCGGCTCCGTTCCTACCCTGGCGGCGTGCTCTCGGAGAAGGTCAGACGGTTGCCGAACGGGTCGTCGACGGTGACCTCTCTCGTTCCCCAGGGCGTCTCTTCCAACCCCGGCCTGGCGTAGCGGTATTTCTTCACCGTCAGCTCCCGATGCAGCGCCGCTATGTCGGCCACTTCGACGCGGATATGGGAGCCCGGCGAACCGTCGCCATGATGCTCGCTCAGATGCAACTCGCAGCCGTCGCGGGCAATGCCGGTGTAAAGCGGCGCACTGTCGTCGAAACGGTGCTCGAACCGCACCTCGAAGCCGAGGAAGCCGAGATAGAATTCATGCGCCTTGGCGACGTCGAATATGCGCAATATCGGAGTGACGGCACCGAGCTTCGGCATGGCGTTGCGACCGTTGGGAAGGGGCGGGCTATTTCAGTTCCAGCAGCCGTTCGAGATAGCTGCGTTCGATGTCGGGGCTGAGCGCGTTGCCGAGCCGCTTCCGGATCGCTTCCAGGATCTGGCGCGCGCGCTGGACATCGATCTCGTCAGGCACCTTCACCGAATTGCCGTCGTCGGGCCCGCGCGTGGCGCGCGGTCGGCCGAGCGGGTCGCGGTCGGCATCCTGCTGGCGGCCGCCCTGCTCGCTGCCGCCCTGGTCGCCCTGCATGGCCTGCAGCTGCTTCATCATGTCCTTGGCGCCACGGCGCAGCGCCTCCAGCGCGCGGCCCTGATGGCCGACGGCCTGGTCGCCGTCGCCTTCGCCGAGCGCCTGCTCGGCATTGCCCATCGACTTGCCGGCATCGCCAAATCCCTCATTGGGCTGCATGCCCATGCCTTCCAGGCCCTTCTTCAACTGCTCGAGGTCGTTTTGCAGCTTGCCCTGGCCTTCCTGCAACTGCTTCAGGGCGTCGGCGAACTCCTGCGGCGTCATCTGCCTCGGACGCGCGAGCGGGTCGCGATCCTCGCCGGGGCCAGGCCTGTCCTCGTCCTGGCCGCCGCCGTTCTCGCCGAGCTGCTCGTCGCGGTTCTCGCCGCGCTGGCGCTGGCCGCGCTGCATCTGGTCCATGCGGAAGGTGTCGTTCATCATCTCCTGCTGGCGCCGCATGATCTCGCCCAGCTTGTCCATCTGCTGGCGCATCTCGCTGTCCTGCTCGCCGCCCTGCTGCTGGCGGCCGGCCTGCAGGTTGTTCATCATGTCCTGCAATTGCGACAGCAACTGCTGGGCGCGGTCGCGATCGCCGGATTTGGCCAGGTTCTCGATCTCGTCCATCATCCTCTCGATGTCGCTCTGGCGCAGTTCCTGGCCGTTCTGCTGCATCTGCGGCGCGTTCGGGTTCTGCTTGGCGCGCTCGGCGAACTCCTGCAGGAACTCGTTCATGGCCTCGCGCAGTTCCTTCATCGCCTTGTCGATCTCTTCGTCGCTGGCGCCCCTGTTGATGGCATCCTGCAGCGCCTGCTGCGCCTGGCGCAGCCGCCGCTCGGCGGCCGACAGATTGCCCTCCTCGATGCCGAGCGCGATTTCCCAGAGATAGGACACGACATTGCGCAGCTGGTCGTCATTGTCGGCCATCTTCAGCCGGCTGCGGGCGCTCATGATCGCGAGGTAGTGCGCCATGTTGTCGAACGTGTCCTCGGGGCGCAGCGTGATGGCATCCATCAGCTCGAGCACGCGCGGCTTCGAATTGGCGTCGAGCCCAAGCATGCGGCGCTGCTCGATCACTGCGCGCGCCAGCGGGTTGGCGAAGGGCCGCTCCGGCATCATCAGCGTCTTGGTCTCGCTGGTCGCGGTGTGGCCGGCGTCGTCGGTAGCGGTGAGCGTCAGCTTGATGCTGCCACCGGACCAGACGTGCTCGGTCAGGTCCTTGCTGGTCTTGGCGGCGTTGCCCTTGCCGCCACGCCGCGGCACCGCCAGCGGCATGTCGGGCGGGCCATAGAGAGGATGCGCGTTGGGTGCCTGCGGGTCGGCGAGCGCGAACTCCGCCTTGGCCGAGGCCGCGCCATAGTCGTCGTCGATCTGGTAGTTGAGCTCGAAGGCGCCGTTAACGGCGCGCTTGGGCTCGCCGGCAAAGCGGATCGCCGGCGGCTTGTCCGGAATTACGGCGAAGGCCCAGTGGCCGAGATCGTCCTCGCCTGATTTCAGCGTCAGCACGCCGTCGCCGGTCAGCTTGCCGGTGAACTGGCGCACTTTTGGCGCTGCTGTCGAC
>NZ_RZOT01000241.1:0-8619 GCF_003999085.1 Mesorhizobium sp. M4A.F.Ca.ET.090.04.2.1 | reverse complement strand
CTTCGCCCGCCGCGAAACCAACCTGACGACCGCGCTCGAGCGCGGTCGTCAGGTTGGTTTCGCGGCGGGCGAAGAGGCGGGCAAAAAGCTTCATAATCATCTCCATTCGGTTGCTCAGACGGGTCGCCTTCGCGTGATGGAGTGGGGCAGCTCGTTTGCTGGCGTTGATATAGGCTTGTGCGAACGAAAACTAAATCGCAAAAACGAAGCGCTTGTTATGAAAAGCGACACCGATTGCGACAATTTTGGGCAATGCGCCCAGGATTTACGATTGTTTACAAGGCGTTAAATCGAAAAATGCGGCGTTATGCGATTGGCTCATATGCGTCATGCAGCTGTAGCATGGCTTTGAAAAATCATTTGAATGCAAACAAAACAGACGGTTGGGCAAAATAGAGAGGCCTGCCGGGCTGGGTCCGCCGGGCAGGCCTTCAGGATTTGATACACACGATTTACTTCGCTCCGGCCCAGGATCCGACACCGAGACGAGCGCCGGTCTTGGCATCGGCGGCTTCCGGCCAGCCGATATCCTTCTGCAGTTCAATCGGCAGCGCGTGGATGGCGCGTTCGGTCTGATAGCGAGCGCGGGCCGCGCTGAATTCGGTCGCAAACCGACCGAGGGACGACAGGATAGACATTTCATTCTCCTTTGCGTTGCGCCGGGAGTTGGCCGGCGGAAGCGTTGCGTCAGGTCTGTTTCAGCTTCATTTCATGTCTTGCAGGTCTGTGCCGCGGTCGTTTCACGGCTGCTTTTGGCAACAGCCTGCTTCGATGGAGTTGACTATCCTCCCAAACTGGAGTTCAATCAAACGAAATGGAATGATCGTTCACATCAGAAAAATTGAAGGCTGATCCCGATGAACGCCCCACTCAATCACCCGCTGCCGCTGCTCGATCTCGATGTCCTGCGCACCTTCGTTGCGATCGCCGAGACCGGCAGCTTCACCACCGCCGCTACGGCCGTCTTCCGCACGCCTTCGGCCGTCTCCATGCAGATCAAGAAGCTGGAGGACATTCTCGGCCGCTCCGTCTTCGCGCGCGACGCGCGCTCGGTGACGCTGACGACGGACGGCGAGATGCTGCTCGGCTATGCCCGCCGGCTGTTGTCGATCAACCGCGAGGTGGTGTCGAAGTTCATCATTCCCGACATTGTCGGCGTGGTGCGGCTGGGCTCGCCGGACGACTATGGCGAGCGCGTGCTGCCACATGTCTTGAAGCGTTTCGCGCAGTCGCATCCCTCGATCGCGGTCGATGTCACCATCGACCAGAGCATCAATCTGCGCCGGCGCATGGACGACCGGGCGCTCGACATCACGCTGCTGACCAATTCCTACAAGACCAGCGCGCTGGGTGCCGAGGTGCTGTTGACCGAACCGATCGTTTGGGCCGGCGCCAAGGGCGGCTGCGCGCATCTGCGCGAACCGCTGCCGGTGTCGCTGTGGGAAGAGGGCTGCATCTGGCGGGCAGGGGCGCTCGAGGCGCTGGGACGCGAGGGCCGCAACTATCGCGTCGCTTATATGAGCGCGCACACGGCCGGCCAGCGCGCCGCGATCATGGCCGATCTCGCGGTCGCGCCGCTGCCCAAATCCTTCCTCGGCAACGAGATGGTCGAGCTCGGGCCGAAGGACGGCATGCCCGACATTGGCACCTACAATCTCGCCATGGTGGTGGCGCCCGACGCCAGCGCGCCGGTGAAGGCGGTTGCCGACCACATCCGCGCGACTTTCGAGCTGTTCCGGGAAACCGGAAAGTTCTGATGAGCCTTGCTGTCAGTCGCGTTTCGGTGCTCAGCGATCTTGTCACGTGCGGAAAGCCGATTGATGTTCTGGCTGCAACGATGAGTGACTTGGGTTGGTCCGAGACGCCGATGGTTGTCCTGACCACTGACCATATTTTGAGCGTGCTCCGACGGTTCCAGTCAGGAGAACTCACTGCTGCGGACGTGGAGGCGTGGGCGGACCTGATCGAATGCAGGGAAGATATCGACTACCAGCCAGATCGACATGAAGACATACTGGAAGCGATCTATGTGTTGGCCAATCCGGTCTTGAATGGCCCACTTGATGAAGCCCTGACGGACCAAGTGATCGCCTCGCTCTCTGCTTGACGAGTGATTTTATCACTGCTGAGAAAAGCGACGATGCTGTTGCGCGCGCGCCGCGTCTCCGGCATCTCGATCAGCGGCCAGACGTGGAACATGCCTTCTTCGTAGACGACCTCCACCTCGACACCGGCGGCGCGCGCTTTCTCGGCGAAGATCAGGTTGTCGGGGCTGAGCAGGTCGTGCGAGCCGGTCAGAAGAAGCGTCTTCGGCAGTACCGAAAGGTCGCCATAGAGCGGGCTGATGTGCCAGTCGGCGCGATCGATGCCGGCGCTGTAGAGCCGGATCGCCTCCAGCCCGCCGGCGATGCCAAGCCACGGATCGTTACGCTCGGCCTCGAACACTTCGGGGTTGGAGAGCGACATGTCGAGCCCGGGCGAAATCAGGACGTGGCGTGCCGGCAGCGGCAGGCCGTCCTCGGCCGCCATCATGGTCAGTACCACGGCCATGTTGCCGCCGGCGGAATCGCCCATAAAGGCGATGTTTTCGGCGCCGGTCTCGCCGAGCATCTGCCGGTAGACCTCGCCGACCATGCCGAACATGTCATGGAAATCGTGCTCGGGCGCGATCGGATAGATCGGCACCGTGATACCATAGCCCAGCCGCTCGGCCATCTCGACGATCAGCCCCCAATGATAGGAGGTGATCTGGAAGACATAGGCGCCGCCATGCAGATAGAGGATCCGCTTTCGCTCGCCGGCCCTCGGCGCGATCTCGTAGACGGGAAATCCGTTGACGCGGCGCTCGGCAATGTCGAGGCGATGACGCAGCGATG
The DNA here is from genome assembly GCF_003999085.1 of Mesorhizobium sp. M4A.F.Ca.ET.090.04.2.1. Taxonomy (NCBI): domain Bacteria; kingdom Pseudomonadati; phylum Pseudomonadota; class Alphaproteobacteria; order Hyphomicrobiales; family Phyllobacteriaceae; genus Mesorhizobium; species Mesorhizobium sp. M4A.F.Ca.ET.090.04.2.1. The sequence continues at coordinate 5,743 of NZ_RZOT01000241.1, read as the reverse complement.
CCGGCGGATGATGGTCCTCGGTCTTGCGGGCGTAAGAAATCCAGCGCTGCAGGTTTTCCGGACTGGAAAAAGCCTTCTTGCGGCTATGCCTGAGGACAAAGGAAACGACGTGGCTTTTGAAACTGGGCATGCCGACACACGGACTTCGGCCGGAGCCGACTAAGAGAATTTCCCCTCTGTTCGGAAGATCGTACCTTGCCCGCAAATGTCAAGATTTGCGCTCGACACAACACGCTTGTGTGATCCGGCGACTGCCAGGTTCAGGGCCGCGGCAGCAACGCCACGCGCAACTTGTTGTCACCGGCAGCCGGAGCCGTGCCACGACCCCGGCGCTTGGCCAGCAGCTTGTATTTGTCGGCGAAGGTCATCAGCGCGCCGATCCCAGAAGCAGCTGCGCGAGCACGGCCTGCGGATCATTCGGCGGTGACGCCGGCCAGCCAATGTCCTTCTGGATGTCGAGGGGCAGGCTGTTCAGCGCCCGGATAGACTTGCTCCTGTTGTGCGCATGCTTGATGGCCACCCCATAGCGGCCGAGGCTTTCGAACATCGACATGGTGTTTTCCTCCGGAAGCGGCGGCGGGAAGACATTTCCGGCCTGCCGTTCGATGGGTGCCTAAATGCGCCTTGCGCGTTTCCAGCGGATTTCACGAAAACAGCATTTCGGTTTCCGGATCGGGCGATCCGGAAACATTTGCATGCAAATGAAAATGGAAAAGTCTGAAGATCGGCGAGAGGCCGCTAGCCTCGGCCGCGCCTTGCCGCATGACCCTCGCGCGAACGGCGGCGTGGCGCCGCGTCGCCGGCTATGCCGTCCTCGCTGACTGTCTTCCTGGGCGGCAGTTTGACCGCCGCCGACAGCTTCGGGAACGGGTCGATCTTGTTCGGCAGGGCCATGGCGTAGACGAAGTGCTCCTGGAATTTCGGCTCCAGCGCGGTCTCGATCTTCTCGATCCGGCTTACCGTCTCCTCGATCTCGCGGCGGTAGCCGCGATTGAGCAGCGCCATGCGGGCGCCGGCGCCGGCCGCGTTACCGACGGCCGAGACCTTGTCGAGGTCGCAGTCGGGGATCAGGCCGAGCACCATGGCGTATTTGGGATCGATGAAGGAGCCGAAAGCGCCGGCGAAATGGATGCGGTCGACATGCTCGGTGTGCTGCTTTTCCATCAGCAGCTTAGTGCCGGCGTAGAGCGCCGCCTTAGCGAGCTGGATGGCGCGTACGTCGTTCTGGGTGATGGTGATTCGGGGCTCGCCATCCTTCAGGACATAGGAGAAGGTGCGGCCGTTGGCGATGATGCGCGGCGAGCGCGCGGAGAGCGACCCGTCGACGACGCCATCTTCCGAGATGATGCCGGCGAGATACATCTCCGCCACCACCTCGATGATGCCGGAGCCGCAGATGCCCGTGACGCCGGTCGATTGCACGCTTTCGGCGAAGCCCGGCTGATCGGACCATAGTTCCGAGCCGATGACGCGGTATTTCGGCTCCAGCGTCTCGGCATCGATGCGCACGCGCTCGATGGCGCCCGGTGCTGCCCGCTGGCCGCCGGAAATCTCCGCGCCCTCGAAGGCCGGGCCGGTGGGCGAAGAGGCCGCCACGACCCTGGTGCGGTTGCCGAGCACGATCTCGGCATTGGTGCCGACGTCGACGATCAGCATCATCTCGTCCTGGCGGTGTGGGCCTTCCGACAGCGTCACCGCCGCCGCGTCGGCGCCGACATGGCCGGCAATGCAAGGCAGCATGTAGAGGCGGGCGCCCTGATTGAGCTTCAGGCCAATATCGGAGGTCTTGATGCGCACCGCGCCCGAGACCGCGAGCGCGAAGGGCGCGCCGCCGAGCTCGGTCGGATCGATGCCGAGGAACAGATGGTGCATGATCGGATTGCCGACGAAGACGGAGTCCAGGATGTCGTTGCGCTGCACATTGCCTTCGGCGCAAACCTTGTCGACCAGGCTGGAAATCGCCTCGCGCACCGCGACCGTCATGCCTTCGCGGCCGTCCGGATTCATCATCACATAGGAGACACGGCTCATCAGATCCTCGCCGAAGCGGATCTGCGGGTTCGATGTGCCGGAAGAGGCCGCGACACGGCCGGACAGCAGCGACACCAGATGCATGGCGATGGTGGTCGAGCCGATATCGCAGGCGAGTCCGTAAGCCTCGTTCTTGAGGCCTGGCCACAGCGCGATGACGCGCGCGATATCACTGTCGGCATCCTTGTAGATGGCGGCGGTGGCGGTCCAGTTGCCCTTGCGCAGGATGCCCTGCACCTGCGGCATCAGGTAGAAGTCGAACTCGAGGCTCTTGAAGCCCCAGTCCTTCATCAGCGCGATCTTCAGGCGGTCGAGATCGCCGAGCGGCTTGTGCATGTCGGGCTCTTCGATCTCGACATAGCACATGCGCACTGCCGTATCGCGGGCGATCACCCTGGTGTCGGCATCCTTGCGGATGGTTTGGGCGTTGATGACCGTGTCCTGCGGCACGTCGATGACGAGGTCGCCGAGGATCTGCGCCGAGCAGGAGAGGCGCCGCCGCTCGGGAAGGCCGCGCACGCGCTCGTAGCGCTCCTCCTTGGCGCCCTTGGGCGAAATGTGGTCGTTGGAAGAGACGATCTTGTGCTTGGCGAAATTGCCTTCCTGCACCTCGATCTGGCAGCGCCCGCAAGTGGCGCGTCCGCCACAGACGCTTTCGACATAGACGCCGAGTTGACGCGCCGCGTCGAGCACCGGCGTGCCGACCGGAAACCGCCCGCGCTTGCCGGACGGCATGAACAGCACGAGCGGATCGGTGATGTTGGCAGGCGAGTTCACGATTGCGCGCTTATCCCCTGGCCATCCGGGCTTCGCGGCCGCCGCGGCGACGGCCGCCATTGCCGGCGCCTTCGCCGGGAGCGTTGACCGCCACCGGAGCGGCAACCGCATGGCCGCCTTCGGCCGGCTTGTAGTCCTTGTAGGTGCGGATCCAGTTGGTGCAGTTCTCGTCGGTGCCGTTCAGCACATTGGCGCCGCGCACCGCTTCCATTTCCTGCGGGCGCACCGGGTTCATGATCGCCGAGGTCATGCCGGCGCCGATCACCATCGGGATGAAGGCGGCGTTGATGCCGTGGCGGTGCGGCAGGCCGAAGGAGATGTTGGAGAGGCCGCACGTGGTGTTGACCTTGAGCTCCTCGCGCAGGCGGCGCAGCAGCGCGAACACCTGGCGGCCGGCATCGCCCAGCGCGCCGATCGGCATCACCAGCGGGTCGACGACAACGTCATGGGCGGGAATGCCGAAATCGGCGCAGCGCTCGACGATCTTCTTGGCGACGGCGAAACGCACGTCAGGATCCATCGAGATGCCGGTCTCGTCGTTGGAGATGGCGACGACCGGGACGTTGTACTTCTTGACCAGCGGCAGGATCGCTTCGAGCTTCTCTTCCTCGCCGGTGACCGAGTTGACCAGCGGGCGGCCCTTGGCAACCTTCAGCGCCGCCTCGATGGCAGCGGTGACCGAACTGTCGATCGACAGCGGCAGGTCGACCAGGCCCTGCACGATCTCCAGCGTCTGCACCAGCAGCGCCGGCTCGGTGGCATTGGGGTCGACGGCGGTGACGCCGGCATTGACGTCGAGCATGGTGGCGCCGCAGGCGGCCTGCTCCAGCGCGTCCTTGATGACGGTCTCGAAGTTGCCGGCCACCATTTCGGCGGCGAGCTTCTTGCGGCCCGTCGGGTTGATGCGCTCGCCGATCACGCAGAAGGGCTGGTCGAAGCCGATGATGATTTCTCTGGTCGCCGACGCGACGATGGTGCGGGTCATGCAATCTCTCCGTCGTGATATAAAGAGTTCTTTATATCGTTATCTGATTTCGTTCAAGCGAATGGTGATCGCCCGGGCTCTCAATGCGCGGTCTTCACCATGTCCACCTGGGTTTCGGTAATCTCGTCATGCAGAATGTGATCGAGCCGCTCTGCGACCAGCTGGTCGTCGCGGCGGATTTCGCGCTTCCAGGGCTGGCGGCCCTTCAGCACGCCCGATTCATCGACGATCTCGGCGACATATTCCTCTTGCCGGTAGGCCATCACATGGACGCCGGCGACGCCCGGAATTTCCTTCACCTCGTTGATGATGTCGATGCAGAGCTGCTTGCCTTCCTTCTTCTGGTCCTGCGCTCCTTCCAGCCGCTTGATGATCGCGTCGGGGATATGGATGCCCGGCACGTTGGAACGGATCCACTTGGCCGTCTTGGCCGAGGCCAGCGGCCCGACGCCGCACAGGATGAAGACCTTTTCGGTGTGGCCGAGATCGCGCGCCTTTTGCATGAAGGTTTTGAACATCGGCACGTCGAAGCAGTACTGCGTCTGCACGAACTGGGCGCCGGCGGCGATCTTCTTGCCGAGATGGATCGGGCGGAAATCGAAGGGCGGGGCGAAGGGATTGACGGCGGCGCCTAGAAAGATCTGCGGCGGCGTCGTCAGCTTGCGGCCGGACAGGAACTTGCCGTTGTCGCGCATGATGCGGCAGGTCTCGAGCAGCGACATCGAATCGAGGTCGAACACCGGCTTTGCGCCGGGCTGGTCGCCGGCCTGCACACCGTCGCCGGTAAGGCAGAGCATGTTGGCGACGCCCATCGCGGCGCCGCCCAGCACGTCGCCCTGGATGGCGATGCGGTTCTTGTCGCGGCAGGCGATCTGCATGATCGGGGCGTAGCCCATGCGGGTCAGCAGCGCGCAGATGCCGACCGAGGACATGTGGCAATTGGCGCCGGAGGCATCGACGGCATTGATGGCGTCGACCCAGCCGTCGAAAATCCTGGCGCGGTTATAGACGTCCTCCGGATCGGCGCTGTCGGGCGGGTTGAGCTCGGTGGTGACCGCGAACTCGCCGCGCCTTAGCACGCGCTCCAGCCGGCCGCGCGAAGTATGGCCGGGCAGGGGATCGAGCGGCAGGTGGATGCCGGCCGGGTTCTCGTCGCGCTGGCGGATGGTCATGCGGAGGCTCCGGTTTTAGGCGTATTCTGGGCAGCCTCGCGGGTTGCGGCCGCTTGCGCGGTGACACGCAGCCAGGCGGAGGTTTCGCGCAGCGACTGGTCGACCGGCTTCTGCACGTCGAGGATCTTGTCGCCATGCACCATGTTACGCGAACCTTCCCAGGCCTTGACCCAGACGCAAGGCATGTCGGGCTCGACCTCGCAATTGCCGTTGGCGCGCACGCCGCCGCATGGGCCGTTGCGCAACTGCTTCGGGCAGTTCATCGGGCAGGACATGCCGGTCGAGGACAAGACGCACTGGCCGCACATGCGGCAGTCGAACATGAAGCCCTTGACGCGCTTCTCGACGAATTTGACCGGGGCCTCGACGCGGCCATAGCCGATGCCCTTCCACAAGGGATGCAGCAGCAGGAAGACGTCGGCGAAGCGGCTGTAGAACCATTCGAGCAATCGCGAGTGCCGGATCGACCATAATCTCACCGCGAAGGAGCGCTGGACGCGCCGCTGCGGCGATACGTCGGCCGGCTTGTAGTCGGATTTCGGCGCTGCCTTCTTGACCAGGGTGGCCTGGGTAACGGTCGGTTGCTTATCAGACATTTTCTTTTCCGCCCGCCTTGACCAGAGCGACCAGCCGCTCGCGGTCGTATTTCGTGTCGAGCTCTTGGAAGGCCTTTTCGACCTCGGCTTCGATGTCGTCGCCGACCGGAACCGGGTCGGCCTTGCGCCATTCGGCCAGATAGTCGTCCGTACCGCCGGCGCCAGTGCGCATGGCGCACATG
>NZ_RZOT01000240.1:0-8621 GCF_003999085.1 Mesorhizobium sp. M4A.F.Ca.ET.090.04.2.1 | reverse complement strand
CACTGGAATAGGTTGCGGCCCCTTGAACTCGGCGTCGGGCGGCAGGTCGTCGAGCGGCTTGCCTTCGATCGTGACGGTGACGACGCCTTCGTAGCGGGCGTCGGCATAGAGGGCGGCGACCAGTTGCTCGCGGTCGGCTCGCGCCTTGGCCAGCAGGCCGAGCGAGCCGGAGACCGGGCGCTCCTCGTCCGCCTTCAGCGTCGAGGCATTTTCCAGTTTCTTGACCAGGTCCTTGTCCGCATCGGGCGCCTCGATGGTCACTGAGTAGCGCAGCGGATCGACAATATCGGCATCTTCGTCGCTGGAGGAACCCCAGAGCTTGATGCCGAATATCTCGAAGGCCGTCGCCGGCCGCGATTCGGCAATGAAAGCAACAGAGCAAAGCGCGGCCAGAAGCAGGGCGCGCGGAAGCCCGCGCCCTGGCGCGATCCCCCCTGACATCTGCTTTTCATGCGCCGGCATTAAGACAACCTAGTCGACAAAACTAAAATTGGAATGAAGTTCTGAAACGCTCGTAAAGGGGCCACAATCCAATTGTCTGAAATAGACAGGGCTTGGAATTCACACCTTTTGCGTCTTCGCAAGATTGCGTGATCCCCTGTCCTATGGAGGTTTTGTTGAAATACCGGCCTTTGGCCGGCATGGAACCCGTTGGTGGGTGCAAACCTGCCGAGCTCCGGCGTTGACAAGCCTGACTGAAGCTTGATCATGCCGGGACGCTGGCGATATCTGGAGGGTGATGTGGCAATGCGCGCGGCTCGTGGTCTCTCTTTCCTGGTTCTTCTCTTTTTCGCCTTCAGCGGCGTCGCGCAAGCGGCGGAAGCCCGGCGGATCGTGACGACGGACAATTCCGACTATTTCGGGTTCGACCTCAGGTCCGACCAGAATGTCAGCCTTGACCAATGCAAGACGACATGCCTGGGCGACCCCGCCTGCCGGGCCTTCACCTACAACACCAAGGCCAAATGGTGCTTTCTCAAATCCGACTTTAACCAGCTTAAACCCTTCAACGGCGCCATTGCCGGCAAGGTCGCCAATGTCGATGGCGATCCCGATATCGGCGCGCCGCCGGAACTGGCTTTTTTCCCCGGCTGGATGGCCGACCAGGCGCAGCAGTACCGCAACAAGCTGACCGATCCGGTCTATGACAAGCCGACCGAGGGTCTGGGGGCGCTGCAGGCCGCGGCCGAGCAGGCGCAGCTTACCGGCGACCACCGGCTGGCCATGCAGAAATACGAAGCCGCGGTTACGGTGCTGCCCGATGACGGCCATCTCTGGCTCGAGCTGGCGCGCGAGACGCTTGCCGTGCAGCCGGCCTCCAACACGTCCGAAGGGTCGACCTTGCCGGCAAACGGCACGTCCGCCGCCTTCAACGCCTACAAGCTGGTGCGCACCACCAAGACGCGCGCCCAAGCGCTCGCGCTGCTCGGCGCCGGTCTCGACCGCCGCGATCTCTACCGGCCGTCGCTGCAGGCTTATGAAGCGAGCCTCGCGCTGGTCAGCTCACCGTCGGTCCAGGCCGATTATGCGGACCTCAAGGCCCGCAAGGGCTTCCGCGTCATCGATCACACGGTCGATGCCGACACCAGCGCGCCACGCATCTGCGCGCAATTCTCCGAGGATCTGGTCAAGACCGGTGTCGACTATTCGCAGTTCGTCACCGTCGACAACGCCGCCCCCAAGGGCGTCGAAGCCAAGGACAAGCAGATCTGCGTCGAAGGGCTGGAGCATGGCCAGCACTATGAGGTGACGTTCCGCGCCGGCCTGCCGGCGGCTATCGGCGAGGTGACCAGCGCGCCTGTGGTGCTGTCGATCTATGTCCAGGATCGTGCGCCTTCCGCCCGCTTCACCGGCGACAGCTTCGTGCTGCCGGCGGGCGCGCGCCGCGGCATCCCGGTCGTCACCGTCAACATGAATGCAGCCAAGATGAAGCTCTACCGCATCGGCGACCGTTCGCTGGCGCAGCTTCTGTCCGGCTACCAGTTCCTCAAGCAGCTCGACGGCTACGATCTATCCAACATTTCCGACCAGATGGGTTCGCCGGTCTGGGAAGGCCAGCTCGACATCGCCAACGACCTCAACAAGGAGGTCACCACTTCGTTCCCGGTCGACGAGGCGCTGCCGCAGCGCAAGCCCGGCGTCTATGTGCTTACCGCCCAGGCTGTCGACGACCACAGCGATGAGTATGATTCGCGTGCGACGCAGTGGTTCGTCGTCTCCGACATTGGGCTCTCCACCTATACCGGGCAGGACGGGCTGAACGTCTTTGCCCGCTCGCTTGGAAGCGCCAAGCCGATCACGGGTGCCGAGCTGACGCTGCTCGCCCGCAACAACGAGATCCTCGGCACCGCCACCACCGACGCCGAGGGCCGCGCCGTCTTCAACCCCGGCCTGACGCGCGGCGAAGGCGGCATGGTGCCGGCCGTGCTGATGGCCAAGCAAGGCGACAACGACTTCGTCTTCCTCGATATGGGGCGGGCCGGCTTCGACCTCTCCGACCGTGGCGTCACCGGGCGTCCGGCGCCCGGTGCGCTCGACGTCTATGCCTGGACCGAGCGCGGCATCTACCGTGTCGGCGAGGATGTGCATGTCGCGGCCCTTGCCCGCGACGGCGCCGCCAAGGCGGTCGAGAACCTGCCGCTGACCTTCATCTTCACGCGCCCAGACGGCGTCGAGGACCGCCGCATCGTCAGCGATGGCGCCTCAGCTGGTGGCCATGCCGTCGACCTGCCGCTCGAGCCCAACGCCATGCGCGGCACTTGGACAGTGTCGATCCATACCGATCCCAAGCAGGCGGCCGTCGCCAGCCAGATGTTCCTGGTCGAGGACTTCGTGCCGGATCGCATCGAGTTCGACCTCTCCGCCGACAAAAAGGAGATCGCGCAGGGCGAAACCGCCAACGTCACCGTCGACGGCCGCTTCCTCTATGGCGCGCCGGCCGCCGGACTTGCGCTCGAAGGCGAATTGACGCTGTCGACCGCCCGCGACTGGGACCGCTTCAAGGGCTATTCCTTCGGTCTCGCCGACGAGCAGTCGGCCGAGCCCTCGGTGACGCCGCTCGCCGGTCTGCCCGTGGTCGGCGACGACGGCAAGGCGACTTTCCCGGTCGCCGTCGACCAGTTGCCCTCAACCACCAAGCTGGTCGACGCCAAGGTCACCGTCCGCATGCGCGAAACCGGCGGCCGCGCCGTCGAGCGATCGCTCAACATCGGCATCCGCCCGCAGGGCCACATGATCGGCATCCGTCCGGATTTCGAGAACGACGAGGTGCCGCAGGGCGGCACGGCGAAGTTCAGCCTGATCGCCGTCGACCCCGACGGCAAGCGCGAGGCGCTGAAAGGCGCGCTGTGGTCGCTGGTCAAGGTCGAGCGCAATTACCAGTGGTACCGCTCCAACAATTCATGGAATTACGAGCCGGTCACCTTCACCAAATCGGTGGCCAACGGTCAGATCGATCTTGCCGCCGATGGCGAGGCAACCGTGTCGCTGCCGGTCGACTGGGGCCGCTACCGGCTCGAGGTCGAGACGGCTGATCCCGAGGGTCCGGCGACCAGCTACGAATTCGATGGCGGCTGGTATGTCAGTTCGACCACCACCGAAACGCCCGACGGCCTCGAGATTGCTCTCGACAAGGACACCTTCGCGGCTGGCGACGTGGCCAAGCTCAAGGTCTCGCCGCACTTTGCCGGCGAATTGCTGGTCACCATCGGCGCCGACAAATTGCTGAAGACCGTCACCGCAAGCGTACCTGCCGGCGGTGGAACCGTCGACATCCCGGTCGGCGACGACTGGGGCGCCGGCGCCTATGTTACGGCGACACTGTTCCGGCCGGGCGACGCGCAGGAGACGCGCATGCCGGCCCGCGCCATCGGCGTGAAATGGCTGGCAGTCGACCCGGGCTCGAAGAAGCTCGCTGTCACCTTGACGCCGCCTGAGAAGACAAAGCCACGCCAGCAGCTGTCGATCCCGGTCGCGGTGGCAGGCGTGCAGCCTGGCAGCAATGCCTATGTGATGGTTGCCGCCGTCGATGTCGGCATCCTCAACCTCACCAACTACAAGGCGCCCGATCCGGAAAACTGGTTCTTCGGCCAGCGCATGCTGGGGCTTGAGATCCGCGACCTGTACGGCCGCCTGATCGATGGCTCGCTCGGCACCACCGGCAAGCTGCGCACCGGCGGCGACGGCGCCGCCTTGCAGGCGCAGGGCAGCCCGCCGACCGAAAAGCTGGTCGCCTTCTTCTCCGGTCCCGTCCAACTCGACGCCGACGGCAAGGCCAGGATCGACTTCGACATCCCGCAGTTCAATGGAACCGTGCGTGTCATGGCCGTCGCCTGGACCAAGGAAGCGGTTGGCCACGCTCAGGCCGATGTCATCGTGCGCGATCCGGTGGTGATCACCGCCGGCCTGCCGCGCTTCCTGGCGCCCGGCGACAACGCTCTCATGCGCCTCGACATCGCCGACACCGACGGCCCAGCCGGCGACTATGCCCTATCGATCGACACGACAGGCGACCTGTCCACCGGCGACAAGCCGCTCCCCGGCAGGCTGACGCTCGCCCAGGGCAAGCGCCAGACCCTGACCGTGCCGTTGATCGCCAGGACGGCGGGCGACGCCACGATCACCGTCAAGCTCGCCCATGCCGACGGCACCGAGGTCGAGCAGACGCTCTATGTCCCGGTGCGGCCGGCGCAGTTGCCGCTCACCACCCGCCTGGTGGTCGACCTCAAGCCCAATGTCGGCGCCCTACGCGTCGACAAGGGCCTCCTGGCGGCAAGCCTGCTCGACGGCGCTTCGGTAAGCGTCGGTGTCTCTCAGGCGGCCGCCTTCGACGTGCCCTCGCTGCTGATGACGCTCGACCGCTACCCCTATGGCTGCGCCGAGCAGACGACCAGCCGCGCCATGCCGCTGCTCTATGTCAACGAGTTGGCCGAAGGCATCGGCATGGCCAGCGATCCAGACCTGCACGGCCGCATCCAGGACGCGATCTACAAGGTGCTGAGCTATCAGGCCTCGGCCGGCAGCTTCGGCCTGTGGGGCCCAGGCTCCGGCGATCTCTGGCTCGACGCCTATGTCAGCGACTTCCTGACCCGGGCGCGCGAGCAGAAATACGACGTGCCGGCGTTGGCGATGAACCAGGCGCTGAGCAACCTGCAGAACTCGCTCGGCTACGACCAGGACGTCCAGGATCGCGGCAGCGAGATCGCCTACGCGCTCTATGTGCTGGCCCGCAACAAGAAGGCCTCGATCGGCGATCTGCGCTACTATGCCGACACCCAGCTCGAAGCCTTCACCAGCCCGATGGCCGTCGCGCAGCTTGCGGCGAGCCTTGCTCTCTACGGCGACGCGCAGCGCTCGGAGGCCACCTTCCAGACCGCGCTGCGTCTAGCGCAGGCGGGCACCGAGTACGACTACTACCGCTCCGACTATGGTTCGCCGCTCCGCGACGGCGCGGCAATCCTGGCGCTGGCCGCCGAATCGAAGCCGGTGCCGACCATCGTGCCGGCGCTGATCAAGCTGGTGGCCCGGGAGCGCGCCGATGCCCGCTGGACGAGCACGCAGGATGAATCCTGGATGCTGCTCGCCGCGCGGGCGCTGAAGGAGGGCAATGATTCCATCACGCTCTCCGTCAACGGCGCGCCGCATTCCGGCGGCTATTCCGACCGCTTCGGCGGCAGCGATATAGCCGGCAGCCCGCTCACCATCGCCAACACCGGCAAGACACCGCTGCAGGCGGTGGTCACCACGGTGGCCTCGCCGGTTGAGTCGCTGCCGGCCGGTGGCGACGGCTTCACCATCGATCGCACCTACTACAGGCTCGATGGCACCGAGGCCAACGTCACCGAGGCCACGCAGAACGAGCGCTATGTCGTCGTTCTCAAGGTCTACGAGCAGAACAGCTGGCCTTCGCGCCTCCTGATCACCGACCTGTTGCCGGCCGGCTTCGAGATCGACAATCCGGGCCTGGTGTCCAGCGCCCAGCTGTCGAACTTCTCCTGGCTGGCGCAGACCGACGCCGCCCATCTCGAGTTCCGCGACGACCGTTTCGTCGCGGCCTTCAACCCGAACGACGGCGACGGCGACCGCAACATCACGCTGGCCTATGTTGTGCGCGCGGTGACGCCCGGCACCTATGCCCATCCGGCGGCAACGGTGGAGGATATGTATAGGCCGCAATATTCGGCCCGCACCGCCACTGGCATGATGGAGGTCAAGGCGCCGTAAGCGCCTTGATAGACGTGGCGATGGCGCTGCCCCTCATCCGCCTGCCGGCACCTTCTCCCCGTATAGTGACGGGGAGAAGGGGGCTGTCGCGAATTTCTCCGACTATTCTGCACCGTTGGCGATTGGCGAAACCATCGGCAACAGCCCCTTTCTCCCCGTCTCTATACGGGGAGAAATGTCCGGCAGGACCATGAGGGGCGGCGCCATGCTTTCCAGAAAATTCCTGCGACGCAGCGCCATAGCCGCGGCTTGTTGCGTGGGCGTTGTTGCCCTTTCCACAGCCACCCTCTGGCAGCTCGACCGCGCCTATCCGCCGCCGCTGCCAAAAAAGCTGGCGGTCTCCACCGAAGTGCAGGACCGCGACGGTCAGCTTCTGCGCGCCTTCGCCACCTCCGACGGCTATTGGCGGCTCGAAACCCGGCTCGACCAGGTCGACAAGCAGTTCGTCGACATGCTGGTCGCCTATGAGGACAAGCGCTTCTGGGACCATGACGGCGTCGATTTGCTGGCGCTTTGCCGTGCCGCCGGTCAGTTCGTCAGCAACGGCCACATCGTCTCCGGCGGCTCGACGCTGTCGATGCAGCTTGCCCGGCTGATCGAACCGCGCGACAGTCGCAGCCTTGGCTCCAAAATCAAGCAGATGCTACGCGCCATCCAGATCGAGCGGCGGCTTTCCAAGCGCGAGATCCTGGAGCGCTACCTGACGCTGGCGCCACATGGTGGCAACCTCGAAGGCGTGCGTGCCGCTTCGCTCGCCTATTTCGGCAAGGAGCCGAAGCGGCTGACGGTCTCGGAGGCAGCACTGCTCGTTGCCCTGCCGCAACTGCCGGAGAAGCGGCGGCCGGACCGCAACCCCGACATCGCCCATGCCGCGCGTGACCGCGTGCTGACGCGCATGGTTTCCGCCGGACTGCTCGGCGAACGGGAAGCCGCGCGCGCCGCCCTCGACGATGTCTCCGGCCTGCGCCGCAAGCTGCCGGCGCTGGCCGCCCATGCCGCCTATGCCATGCTGCCCAAGGCCATACCGGGCAAGCCGCTGCAGCTCACCATCCGCAGGAGCGTCCAGCAAGGACTGGAACAGGTGGCGAAGGAAGCCGCCGCCAGGCTCGGCCCAAAACTTTCCGTCGCCATGGTGCTGGCCGATGCCCGCACCGGCGACATCCTCGGCGAGGTCGGCTCGGCCGACTTCTTCGACGCCAGCCGCTCCGGCTGGATCGACATGACCAGGATCGTCCGCTCGCCGGGGTCGACGCTGAAACCGTTCATCTACGGGCTCGCCTTCGAGCAGGGCCTCGTCGCGCAGGAGACCATCATCGAGGACAGCCCGGCCGATTTCGGCGGCTACCGGCCGAAAAATTTCGACATGGGCTATCAAGGCGACGTCAGCATCCGCCAGGCGCTGCAGCTCTCGCTCAACGTGCCGGCGATCCGGGTGCTCGACGCGGTCGGACCGGCCAGGCTGACGGCGCGCTTCCGCCAGGCCGGCGTCAAGCCGGTGCTGCCGGTCAACGAGGCGCCGGGCCTGGCGATCGGCCTCGGCGGTGTCGGTGTGACGCTGCGCGATCTCGTCCAGCTCTACACGGGCCTCGCCAATGGCGGCAAGGCGCACACGCTGCATGACGGCACCGAGCCGGCCAACGCCGAGCGCACCACCGCCACCATCCTCGACGACCAGGCCAACTGGCAGATCACCGACATATTGTCGGGCGTGAAGCCGCCGGAGGGCGCCTTGCAGCGCGGCATCGCCTACAAGACCGGCACCTCCTATGGCTACCGCGACGCCTGGTCGGTGGGCTTCGACGGCCGCTATGTGCTCGGCGTCTGGGTCGGACGCGCCGATGCCGGCGCCGTGCCCGGGCTGTCCGGATACGTCTCGGCCGCCCCGATCCTGTTCGAGGGCTTCGTCCGCGCCGGCCTCGCCACCGTTCCGCTTCCCGGCCAGCCGGCCGGCGTGCACCGCCCAAAACGCGACGAGTTGCCGGTGACGCTGGCGCGCTTCGGCGCCGGATCGGACGGGCTGGTGCAGGCAACGCCGGCCGAGCCCGCGCCGACGATCGTCTTTCCGCCCGACGGCGCGCGCGTCGACCTCGCCGCCAATTCGGCCGACGCCTCGCCGCTGGTGCTGAAGCTGCAGGGCGGCCGCGCGCCCTTCCGCTGGCTGGCCAACGGCAAGCCGCTGTCCGGCATCGACCGGCGCCGCACCGCCACCTGGCTGCCCGACGGCGCCGGCTATTCGACGCTCACCGTGATCGACGCCGCCGGCCGCGCGGCAAGCGTGAAGGTTTTCGTTGAATAGGATGCCGCAACCGATTCAGCGGATTGCGCTTCTTGGCCGGATGTCTGGCGCGCGGCGCCATCCTTCGGCGAGAGCAGCTAGGATTCTCGCAACGCTAGCTCTC
>NZ_RZOT01000023.1:0-22455 GCF_003999085.1 Mesorhizobium sp. M4A.F.Ca.ET.090.04.2.1 | reverse complement strand
GTCCGCGCCGGCAAGGCCGAGCTCGCCGAGATCGAACGCAAGCTCGACCTTATGGAGGAGGCTTTCCAGACCCGCGCCGGCATGTCATCGGACGAGGACTGGGAGTTTCATCAGGCGATCTACCGCGCTTCCGGCAATCCGCTGTTCGAGCAGATCATTGCCGCCATGCACGAGCTGTTCCACCGCTTCTGGGAACACCCGCTCGGCGTGCGCGATTTCGGCCACGCCAGCTTCCCCTATCACCGGACTATCTACGAACGCATTGCCGCGCACGACCCGGAAGGAGCTCGGGCCGAGGCGCTGAAGCTCATCGCCACCGTCGAGGACGATCTGAAGCGCGGCGCCGCCAACCTCAAGCTTTCGGACCGCAAATGAATGAGCACCCCACCGGTTTCGACCCGGGCCTTTCCAACAGCGACTATCTGGCCGAGGCGGCTACGCTTCTGGCCCATGACGATCCGTTCCCCGGCGGCGCGGTGGTGCCGCCTATCTACCAGACCTCGCTGTTCACCTTCGCCAATTATGCCGAGATGGCCGACACCTTTGCTGGCCGGCGCCGCCAGCCGATCTATTCGCGCGGCGACAATCCGACGGTGATGGAGTTCGAAGCGCGCGTCGCCGCCCTCGAAGGTGCCGAAGCCGCGCGCGGCTTCTCCAGCGGCATGGCCGCGATCAGCGCCACGGTGCTCGCCTTCGTCGGCGCCGGCGAGCGCATCGTCGCCGTGCGCAACTGCTATGGCGATGCCTACCGGCTGTTCGAGCGGCTGTTCCCACGCTTGCAAATCAAGGTCGACTATGTCGACGGCTCCGACCCGGATGCGGTGGCGGCGGCGCTGCCGGGCGCCAAGTTGCTTTACCTGGAAAGCCCGACCTCGATGATGTTCGAGCTGCAGGACATCGCCCATCTGACGCGGCTCGCGAAGGAGCAAGGCATCGTCACCACCATCGACAATTCCTGGGCGACGCCCGTGTTCCAGAAGCCGATCGCGCACGGCGTCGATCTTGTGCTGCATTCAGCCTCGAAATATCTCGGCGGCCACAGCGACACTGTTGCCGGCGTGGTGGCGGGCTCCGCCGCGCATATCAGGCACATCAACGAGCAGACCTATTCCTCGCTCGGCGGCAAACTGTCACCCTTCGAAGGCTGGCTGCTCCTGCGCGGCCTGCGCACGCTGCCGCTCAGGCTGCCGCACCACATGAAGAGCGGGCTCATCCTCGCCGAGCGGCTAAAGGCGCATGGCAAGGTCGAGCGGGTTAATCATCCCGCCTATTCCAACCATCCCGGCAAGAAGACGCTTGCCGGCTATGCCGGGCTGTTCTCCTTCGAGGTGACGGAGGATGTCGACATTCCCGCTTTCGTCGATGCGCTGAAATTCTTCCGCATCGGCGTCAGCTGGGGCGGTCATGAAAGCCTGGTTGTGCCGGCCAAGGCCTCGCTCGAGCAGACGCCGGGCCTGAATTCGATGGCGCGCTTCGGCGTCAGCCCCCGAACCATCCGCTTCAATGTCGGATTGGAAAGCGTCGAGGATCTCTGGGCCGACATCGCCCAGGCCTTCGACAAAGCAAGAAAATAACCGAGCGTTCAAAATGGGAGTCCTGAACATGAAGAGACTGACGCTGATGCTTGCCGCCGTCGCCGGCCTGGCGATTTCCGCCAGCGGCGCCCTGGCCGACAGCACGATCAAGATGGTCGAGGTCATCACCAGCCCGCCGCGCACCGAATTCCTGAAGAAGCAGATCGCCGAATTCGAGGCGGCCAATCCAGGCGTCAAGGTCGAGCTCGTCTCGCTGCCCTGGGGCCAGGCCTTCGAGAAGTTCCTGACCATGGTGCAGGCCGGCGACACGCCCGACGTTGTCGAGATGCCGGAACGCTGGATGGGCCTCTATGCCAACAACGGCCAGCTCGAGGACCTCGGTCCCTACATGGCCAAGTGGGACGACGCCAAGACGCTCGGCGACCGCGCCAAACAGTTCGGCTCGACCGTCAACAACACGCAGTTCATGATCCCCTACGGCTACTATGTGAACGCGCTGTTCTGGAACAAAAAGCTGTTCAAGCAGGCCGGCCTCGACGGCCCGCCGGCGACGCTCGACGAGTTCGTCGAGGACTCCAAGAAGATCTCGGCCATCCCCGGCAAATATGGCTACTGCCTGCGCGGCGGCCCGGGCGCCTTCAACGGCATGCACATGTTCATGAACATCGCCGCCGGCAAGGGCGGCTACTTCAACGAGGACGGCACCTCGACCATCAACGACGAAGGCTCGGTCAAGGGCCTGCAGATGCTGGCCGACATGTACAAGAACGGCCTGGCGCCGAAGGACGCCGTGAGCTGGGGTTTCAACGAGACCGTCACCGGCTTCTATTCCGGCACATGCGCCATGCTCAATCAGGATCCGGACGCGCTGCTCGGCATCGCTGACAAGATGAGTGCCGACGATTTCGCCGTGGCGCCGCTGCCGGTCGGACCGAGCGGCAAGTCCTATCCGACGCTGGGCTATGCCGGCTGGGCAATGTTCGCCAATTCGCAGCATAAAGACGATGCCTGGAAGCTGATGGCGACGCTGCTCTCGCCCAAGGACAATCTGGAATGGGCCAAGGAAGTCGGCGTCGTCCCGATCCACAATGGCGCCGACCAGGATGCCCATTTCAAGACCGAGCAGTTCAAGGGCTGGTTCACCGAGCTCAGCGACAGCTCCAAATATGAAATGGTGACGCCGCCGACGCATCTGGAAAACCTCGGCAACTTCGTCGACCAGGTGGCGATCAAGAACTTCCAGGAAGTGCTGCTCGGCCAGAAGACGGCCAAGGAGGCGGCCGACGCGTGGGCCGCGTTCCTGACCAAGGAGCAGCAGGACTGGCTGGCTAAAAATAAGAAGTAGGCGCAGGCTTTTTCCTTCTCCCCGTTTCACGGGGAGAAGGTGACCCGAAGGGCCGGATGAGGGGCAGCGCCCACTCCCGAAAGGTTCGCGCCGCCCCTCATCTGCCTGCCGGCATCTTCTCCCCGTGAACGGGGAGAAGGACGCTGTTTTGCCCGCCGGCACCCATTCACCACCGTAGAGCCAAAACGTATGACCTACGCAGTGTCCGAAATCCGATCCGCCGCCCGGCCGCGCAAGAGAGGGCTGAACAAGACCGCGATCGAGCCCTGGCTCTATCTTTCGCCGGCTATCGTCCTGCTTGTCGTTGTGCTTCTGGTGCCGCTGATCATCGGCATCAGCTATTCGTTCCGCAAATTCTCGGCCTTCAAGTCGGAATATGTCGGGCTCGGCCAGTATCAAACTATGCTCTCGGACGCCGTCCTTGGCCAGGCGCTGATCAACACGCTGTGGTGGACCGTCGCCAGCCTGTTCTTCCAGTTCTTCCTCGGGCTCGGCCTGGCGCTTCTGCTCGACAAGCCGTTCGTCGGCCGCAAGGTGGTGCAGGCGGTGGTGTTCCTGCCCTGGGCGGTGCCGTCCTTCCTCTCCGGCCTCACCTGGGCCTGGCTGTTCAACCCGATCATCGGGCCGTTGCCGCACTGGTTGTTCGCACTCGGGCTGAAGGCCGAGCCGACCAACATACTGTCCGATCCCGCCACCGCCATGTGGGGGCCGATCATCGCCAACATCTGGTTCGGCATTCCCTTTTTCGCCATCACGCTGCTGGCCGCGCTGAAGTCGATCCCGTCGGAACTGCATGAGGCCGCCGCCATAGATGGCGCCTCGCCCTGGCAACGTTTTACCAAGGTCACGTTGCCGTTCCTGGCGCCGACCATTGTGATCACCGTCATGCTGCGCACCATCTGGATCGCCACTTTCGCCGACCTGATCTTCGTCATGACCGAAGGGGGGCCGGCGGGCTCGACCAGCACGGTGCCGGTCTACATTTATGTCAGCGCATTCAAGTCGCTGGACAAGGGCTATGCCTCGGCGGTCGCCGTGCTGCTCCTAGTGTTGCTGATCGCCTATGCGGTGGGGCTGATCGCCGTCCGCCGTACCTTGGTGAGGCACGTCTGATGATCGCCGGTCGCTCCACCTCCTCGCGCATCGCCGGCGGCATCGGTCTTTACGGCGCCATCGCCGCCTACATGGTCTTCGCGCTGTTTCCGATCTTCTGGACGCTGAAGATCTCGGTGACGCCGGAACGCCTGCTATACTCCGAAGGCATCACCCTCTGGCCGTCGCAAACGACATTCCAGAACTTCGTCACCGTGCTCGAAGCCTCCGACTTCCCGCGTTATTTCCTCAACAGCGTCATCGTCTCGGTATCGACGGCGGCTTTGGTGACGGTGATCGCCACGCTCGCCGGCTACGCCATGTCGCGCTTCACCTTTCGCGGTAAGGCGACACTGGCCATTCTCCTGCTGCTAACCCAGACCTTCCCGCTGGTCATGGTCATCCCGCCGATCTACCGCATCATGGGCGATCTAGGCCTGACCAACAGCCTGACCGGGCTGATCATCATCTACACCGCCTTCAACACTGCCTTCGCCACCTTCCTCATGCAGTCCTTCTTCGACGGCATCCCGAAGGATCTGGAAGAAGCGGCGATGATCGACGGCTGCACGCGCGCTCAGGCGATGCGCAGGGTGATCGTGCCGCTGACGTTGCCCGGCATGGGCGCCACCCTCGGTTTCGTCTTCACCGCCGCCTGGAGCGAATTGCTGTTCGCGCTGATGCTGATCTCCAGCGACGACCAGAAGACCTTCGCCGTCGGCCTGCTCACCTTCATCGGCAAGTTCGCCGTCGACTGGGGGCAGATGATGGCGGCCTCGGTGCTGGCGCTGATCCCGGTCTGCATCTTCTTCGCCTTCCTGCAACGCTATCTCGTCACCGGCCTCACCGCCGGCGCGGTCAAAGGGTAATCAATGGCTTCCGTCACGCTGCAACATGTCGAGAAGGACTATGGCTCGCTACGCATCCTGCACGGCGTCGATCTCGAGATCGCCGATGGCGAATTCGTCGTGTTGGTCGGCCCGTCCGGCTGCGGCAAGTCGACCTTGCTGCGCATGATCGCCGGGCTGGAGGAAGTCTCTGGTGGCGAGATCCGCATTGGCGAGCGGCTGGTCAACGATGTCGCGCCAAAGGACCGCGACATCGCCATGGTGTTCCAGTCCTACGCGCTCTACCCGCATATGGATGTCTCGTCGAACATGGGCTTCAGCCTGTTGTTGAAGAAGGCCGAAAAGGCGACGATCGACGGCAGGGTGGGCGCGGCCGCCAAGCGCCTCGGCCTCGACAGTTTCCTCGGCCGCCTGCCGCGCCAGCTCTCTGGCGGCCAGCGCCAGCGCGTCGCCATGGGCCGCGCCATCGTGCGCGACCCGAAGGTCTTCCTGTTCGACGAGCCGCTGTCGAACCTCGACGCCAAATTGCGCGTCCACATGCGCGCCGAGATCAAGGCGCTGCACCAGCAGCTCAAGACCACCTCGGTCTATGTCACGCACGACCAGGTCGAGGCGATGACCATGGCAGACCGCATCGTCGTCATGCATGACGGCTATGTGCAGCAGGTCGGCCACCCGCTGGAGCTGTACGACCGGCCGGTCAACACCTTCGTTGCCGGCTTCATCGGCTCGCCCGGCATGAATTTCTTGCCGGCGAAGGTCGCCAAGGCCGGCAAGCTCGATGCCGTGCTCGCCGACGGCCAGAAGCTCAGGCTGCCGGACGGGCTGCCTCTGGAGGATAGCGATGCGCTCACCATCGGGCTGCGCCCGGAACACATCAGGCTGGTCGACGATGGCGCGCTCAAGGCGGAGGTCGAGGTGGTCGAGCCGCTTGGCCTGTCGACGCAGTTCTATGTCAGGCTCGCCAACCAGCAGGTCTGCGTCTTCGTCATGGGGCGCAGCAACGTTAGGCCGGGCGACATTGTGCGGCTGTCGGCCGATCCGGCGGCGCTGCATCTGTTCGATCCAAAAGATGGAAACCGGATCGGGTGAGCCGGCCGATCAGCGCCAGTGGAACGCGTCCAGCGTATAGTCGGGGTACGCGCCTTGGCGGTCGAAAAGCGCGCTGAGGTCAGTGAAATTGGCCAATATCCCCGACCGCACCAGCGCTGTTGCGACGCCTGCGCCGGCGCCGCCGGCGATGTCGTGCTCGATGCTGTCGCCGACACAGACCACGCTGCCGCGATCCGGATTGCCGGCCAGCGCCAGCGCCGCCTCGTAGATCGCCGGATAGGGCTTGCCGATGCGGGTGACGCTGCCGCCGAGGCTTTCGTAGAGATCGGCGAGTTCGCCGGCGCCGAAGCGCGGTCCGACCGCCGTCAGCATGATCCTGTCCGGATTGGTGCAGAAGCACGGCACCTGCCGCGCCGCAGCCGGACCGAGTAGAGCGCGATAGTGGTCGAGATCGTAGCGGTCGCCTTCGCTGGCTGAAATCAGCACCAGCTCCGCATCGTCGCTGTTATCGGTCAGGGCCAGCGGCAGGCCATCGATCGCCGAGCGGTCGCCGTCGCGGCTGATCAGCAGGCATTTCGTTCCGCCCCTCAGCGCGCCCGAGGCCGCCATGTCGCGGAAGGCGCGCCACGCCACCTCGCCGGAGGAGACGAAGTGATCCCAGCTAGCCTCTTCGAAGCCGAGCTTCTTCAGGCGGCGCTCGTTCGGCTCCGCCCGCTTGCCAGAGTTCGAAATGAGCACCACTGTCTTGCCGGCGCGCTTCAGCGCCGACAGGGCTTCCACCGCGCCGGCATAAGGCTGCTGCCCGTCATGCAACACGCCGAACTGGTCGAGCAGGAAAACGTCGTAGCGCTCGGCAAGCGCTTCAATCCCATCGAGATGTCTGGCCAATTTCGCGTTCACAGCAGCCCCGCCTCGTTTGCGCCCCTGAGCGCCAGCCGCGCCGTGCCGGCGGCTGCCTCGTCAGACAGCGCCGGCACGAAATCGACGCCGAGCTTACGCTGCCGGATCGCGGTCCAGGCGGCGTTGGCGGCGCCGCCGCCGACACTGCGCACCGATGTCAGCTTCGGCGATCCGAGCTCGGCAAGCCGCCGATAGCCCAGTGCTTCGATAGAGGCGATGCCTTCCAGCATCGCCTTCAGGTAATCGGCGTCGGAAGCCGGCCGGGGCGTCAGCCGCGGCGGCAGCGTTGGATCGGCAATCGGAAAGCGTTCTCCGGCCGTGCCGAGCGGATAGTAGTCGAGGCCGGTCTCGGTCGCCGGATCGATCGCGGCACTCAGCTCGATGATGCGCGCCACCGAAAAATGACGGGCGAGCACCTTGCCGCCGGAATTCGACGCGCCGCCGGCCAGCCAGGCGTCGCCGAGCCGGTGGCTGTAGATACCGTAGCGCGGCGCCGAGATCGGCCGGTCGGACAGGATCTTGATGGTCAGCGACGATCCGAGCGCCGTCACGCCCTCGCCGGCGACTGTCGCGCCGGTGGCCAGGAATGAGGCGCAGCCATCCGTCGTCCCGGCGACCACCGCGATGTCGCGCGCAAGGCCAAACCGCTCGGCTGCGTCGGCGGTGAGCCTGCCGGTCACGCTGCCCGGTCTGACGATTTCGGGCAGCAGCTCCATGCGCATGCCGGTGGCGTCGATCCAGTCCGGCCAGCGGCCGGCCTCGACATCGTAGCCGGTCTTCAGGCTGTTGTTCTCGTCGCTGACATCGAAGCGGCCCGAGAATTGTCCGGCAATCCAGTCTGCCTGGTGCAGCATCCAGGCGACGCCGGGCAGGCGCTGGAAAGAGAGTGCCTTGGCGAGGCCCGAGGTCGCGCCGTGCGCGGCGCTTGCTTCCGGCGCCTCGCGGGCGATCACGGCGAGTATGGTGTCGACCGGAACCTTGTCGTTGTACATCAGCGGCTCGGCCAGCGGCCGTCCGACCGCGTCGACTGGCAGCACGGTGCCCGACGTGCCGTCGACGGCGATCGAACGCACCGCCGCGCGATCGATGGCGGAGAGCAATTCCTTCAGCGTTGCCTCGACCGCCGCCCACCAGACGACAGGGTCGCGGCTGTTGGCGCCAAAGCGGTCGAGTGGAACGGCGGCGCGCGCGGCGATGGAAAAATCCGGGCGCATGGCGACGGCGCGCGCGCCGGAAGTGCCGATGTCGATGCCTATGGCCAATGGCGCCATGTCGCTGTCCTTCGCAACTGCCGGCCGCGTCGTGCTTTCCGCTCGAAATTCCTGCAAGGGAGCCGACGTCGGTATCGCAGATACGAGCGATCTACGTCAATCATGATCTTCTTTCGTCAGAAATGACTTTGCTCTCCCATCGGGCTTGAGTAAGTTACGCCAAGCGACATCGGGAGGAAAAGTTGAGCGACTCCGGCCGCCAGCGTCAGATCGTCGAGATCTTGCGGGATCGCCCGTTCGCCTCGGTGCGCGAGCTGCAGGAGCGGCTTGGCGTTTCGGCGGCGACGGTCCGGCGCGATATCGACAAGATCGACGGGGCTGGCGAGGCGCGCAAGGTCTATGGTGGCATCTCGGCGCTCGACGGTGTAGCCCAGGCCGGCATCGCCTATGCCAGGCCCTATGACGAGAACCGCGACCTCGCCGTCGAGGCCAAGCGGCGGATCGCCGCCCTTGCCGCGACCATGGTGCGCGACGGCGACGCGGTCATCGTCCATGGCGGCTCGACCTGCTTTCATCTCGGCGTCAGGCTCGCCGACCGCAACATCCGCCTGTTCACCAATTCCATGCCGCTCGCTGCCTATCTCAGCGACCATGGCAACTGCAGCCTGACCATCGCCGGCGGCGATCTTCACCGCGAGCCCGGCATCATCCACTCGCTCGCCCAGGCCGCACCTTTCTACGCCGCGAAGTTCTTCGTCGGCGCCCAGGGGCTCAGCCAGGAAGGCGTGCTGGAATCGCATCCGCTGTTGGTCCGCTCGATCGTCGATTTGAGCCTGTGCGCCGACCAGATCGTGGTGCTGGCCGACAGCCGCAAGCTGTCGATCCATGCCCGCAATGTCGCGCTGCCGCTGTCGCGCATCGGCACGCTGGTAACCGATGACGGCCTGTCCGACGCCGATGCGCGTATGCTGGAAGATGCAGGCGTCATGGTGCGGATCGCCTCCGCCTCGGGGGCCGTCCAGTGAAAGTGGCGGTGCTTGATTTCGGCAAGACCAATTCGAAGCTGTTCGTCTTCGGGGAAGACGGGCGCATTCTCGACGGGCGCCGCACGAGGCCGATCTGGACACACAGGGACGGCTTCAGCGTGCTCGACGATGCGGCACTGCATGACTGGGCGCTCGCTGCCGTTAACGAAGCGGTCGACAGTCACGGCATCGAAGGGCTGATGGTGTCCGGCCATGGCTGCACCTTCGCCTTGGTCGATGATACGGCGCTCACGCACCCGATCCTCGACTACGAGCAGGAGCCGCCTGCCGAGGTCGCGGCGCGCATCGATCGCCGCATCCCGGATTTCTCCGAGACCTTCTCGCCGCGCTTGCCGCTCGGCTTCAACTATGGCCGCCACATGCTGTGGCTGAACGAGGTCGAGCCGGGCGCCTTCGCCTCGGCGACATCGATCCTCGGCTATCCGCAATATTGGAGCTGGCGTTTCGGCGGCCGCGCCGTCTCGGAAGTGTCCTATCTCGGCTGCCATTCGCATCTGTGGGCGCCGCGCCGGCGCGACTTCTCCTCGCTGGTCGACGCCGAGAGCTGGCTCGGCCGCATGCCTGCTTTCGCACGCGCCGGCGCTGTCATCGGCGAGCAGCATTTCGGCAAGGCCGGCAGGCCGGTCGCCATCCACAACGGCGTCCATGACTCGAATGCCGCGCTCCATGCCTATCGCCGGCAGCAGCTTGGATCGCTCACCGTGGTCTCGACCGGCACCTGGGTGGTCGTGCTCAACCCCGATTGTCCGCTGGACGTGCTCGACCGTGACCGCGACATGCTGGTCAATGTCGATGTCGACGGCGGTCCGGTGCCGACCATCCGCTTCATGGGTGGGCGCGAATTCGCGGTGATCAGCGCCGGCTGGCAAGGCGCCATATCGCCGGCTTCGATACAGCGGGTGATCGACGCCGGCATAATGGCCCTGCCCAGCTTCGCGCCGGGCGGTCCGATGCCTGATCGCGTCGGCGAAGTGATCGGCGGCGCGCCCGACAGAGAAGAACGCGCTGCGGTGGCGCTGCTCTATGTGGCGCTGATGGTCGATCTGTCGCTCGACCTGATCCATTCCAAAGACACCGTCATCGTCGATGGCGGGCTGAACGCGGGCGGCCTGCTCGCCAGCCTGCTGGCGCAGCTACGGCCCGGCCAGCCCTTCCTGCAGGGCGCCACGCTGGAAGGCAGCGCCACGGGCGCCGCCGCTCTCGCCTTCGAGAGCGCCGGTCGAGGCATGGCCGCCGAAACGCCGGAGCCCGTTGATGCCGCGCACTTTGCCGGGTTAGCCGGCTATCGTGATCGCTGGCGAGATCTCGCAATCGGCGCCGAGAGCGACAGAAGCCAAACTGCGGCTCGCAAGATTTGAGCAGATGGAGACGATCATGGCGCGCATTGGAATCCATTCTTTCGTCTGGTCGGCGAGCTCGGCGCAGGCGGACCTCGAGCGCACGCTCGCCAACACGAAGGAAGCCGGCTTCGACCTGATCGAGTTCTCCTATCTCGATCCGGCCAATGTCGATATCAGTCGGCTTGCCCGGCGCATCGCCGATCTCAGCCTTGGCGTCGCGATCAGCATCGGCCTGCCGGCCGACGGCGATATATCGAGTGCCGACAAGGCTAGCGCCGCGCGCGGCGTCGACATCCTCAACCGCACCATCGCGCTCACCCGCGATCTCGGCGGCCAGAAGGTCGGCGGCATACTCTCGACCAGCCACGGCCTGCAGACCGAGGCGCCGACGCGCGACCAGTGGAACCGCAGCGCCGCAACGCTGGCCAAAGTGGCGGAGACGGCCAAGGCCGCCGGCGTCACGCTCAACATCGAAATCGTCAATCGCTTCGAGAGCAATCTGCTCAACACCGCCGCGCAGGGGCTGGCCTTCATTGAGGACAGCGGTTCCGACAACATCTTCCTGCACCTCGATTCCTTCCACATGAACATCGAGGAGGCCGATGCCGGACTGGCCATCCGCAGCGCCGCCGGCAAAATCGGCTATGTTCATATCGGCGAGAGCCATCGCGGCTTCCTCGGCACCGGCAGCATCGACTTCACCGCGATCTTCGATGCGCTGACCGCCATTGGCTATAGCGACGACCTCAGTTTCGAATCCTTCTCCTCGGAGATCGTCGACGAGAACCTGTCGAAGAAGACGGCCATCTGGCGCAATCTGTGGACAGACAATATGGAGCTCGCCCGCCATGCCCGCCGCTTCATCGCGGTCGGGCTGGAGACGGCGCGGCGCAAGGCCGAGCTGGTCACGGCGACGCAGAAGCCCTGAGGCTCTGGCTGGCACCTACCGCTGCCTTGAAGCTTGCGGGTAATTTTACGAGCGCATTCGATTAAGATCGTCCCTGTTTGATTCGTCCCCGGTCATGGCCCGGAGAGCAGGAGCAGGAACGGCATGAGCAAGGCCCTTACCACTTTCGCGTTGGTCGCGGTGCTCACCGCTCTGCTCATGGCGCTTTCGCTGGCGGTCGCCAGGCACGGCTATCCCTACGGCGCTTTCGGCGTGAAACGCCTCGACGGCATCGCCGATGCCGGCTCCTTCATTCCGCTAGCCGCCGTCTATTTCTTCAGCGCGCTTCTGATGATGATCCTGCCGCTGCGCGCCGCCAGCATCGTGCTGACCAACGCCGCCGACGCGCTGTTCTGGGCGACGGTTGCGCTGTTTGCCACCATCGTCGGCTCCCTCGTCGCCAGATGGGCCTTCGGCCAGGGCGGCGTGCCGTGGGCGCTGGTCAACTGGCGGTTCCTGTTCGTCGCCGCCATCGTCGCGGCCCATTTCGCCATGAACGAGCTGCGCCGCAATATCCTGTTGAGAAGCCTGTTCTTCGTCGTCTTTGCCGCGGCGACGCTGGCCTGCCTGTTCTGGACCTTCCAGGCCTGACCACCCATATCCCGTTTCGGCAAGGCGACAGGCGCGGGCTTTCATCGGCCCGCGCCATCGGCTATTCCGGTCCATGACCGCCTTCTCGCTGTCATCATTTGTCTGATAAATGGCTTGACTGAGAGATGACCGCGGCGGACAAGGCCGCCAGCAAAGCTTCACAAGGAAAGACCATGACCCTGTTTCGTAAGAACCTCATCGATGGCGAATGGGTGGGCGAGGCCGGCTCCCGCAACATCAACCCCTCCAACACCGGTGATGTCGTCGGTGAATATGCCTCCGCCGGCGCAGGCGAGGCGCGTCAGGCCATCGCCGCCGCCAAGGCGGCCTTTCCGGCCTGGTCGCGCTCGGCGCCGCTCGCCCGCCACGCGGTGCTGAAGAAGACGTCCGATGAGATCATGGCCCGCAAGGACGAGATCGGCCGCAGCCTGGCGCGCGAGGAAGGCAAGACGCTCGCCGAAGGCATTGGCGAGACGATCCGGGCCGCCCAGCTTTTCGACTTCTTCGCAGGCGAGACGCTGCGCCTGTCGGGCGAGTTGGTGCCGAGCGTGCGGCCCGGCGTCGGCGTCGAGATGACCCGCGAAGGCGTCGGCGTGGTCGGCATCATCACGCCGTGGAATTTCCCGATCGCCATCCCGGCCTGGAAGATCGCGCCTGCGCTGGCCCACGGCAACACCATCGTCTTCAAGCCGGCCGAGCTGGTGCCGGAGAGCGCCTGGACCATCGTCGACATCCTGCACCGCGCCGGCCTGCCCAAGGGCGTGCTCAACCTGGTCATGGGCAAAGGCTCGGTGGTCGGCCAGGCCATGCTCGACAGCCCGGACGTCAACGCCATCTCCTTCACCGGCTCGGTCGGCACGGGAAAACGCGTCGCCGCCGCCAGCGTCGAGCACATGCGCAAGTTCCAGCTCGAAATGGGCGGCAAGAACCCGCTCGTCGTGCTCGATGACGCCGATCTGGCGGTCGCCGTCGATTGCGCCCTCAACGGCGCCTATTTCTCCACCGGCCAGCGCTGCACGGCGTCCTCGCGCCTGGTGGTGACCGATGGCATCCATGACCGCTTCGTCGAGGCGCTGAAGGAGCGCATGGAGAAGCTCGTCGTCGGCGATGCGCTCGACGCCAAGACCCAGATCGGTCCGGTCGTCGACGCCACACAGTTGAAGCAGGACGAGGACTACATCGCCATCGGCCGCCAGGAAGGCGCCGAGCTTGCCTTCGGCGGCGAGCGGCTGGGTCGCGAGACGCCGGGCTTCTACCTTCAGCCGGCGCTGTTTGTCGGCGCCAGCAATGCCATGCGCATCTCGCGGGAGGAGATCTTCGGCCCGGTCGCCAACGTCATCCGGGTCAAGGATTATGACGAGGCCCTCGCTGTCGCCAACGACACGCCGTTCGGCCTGACCTCCGGAATCTGCACCACCAGCCTGAAGCACGCGACGCATTTCAAGCGCAATTCTGAAGCCGGCATGGTCATGGTCAACCTGCCGACCGCCGGCGTCGACTTCCATGTGCCGTTCGGCGGCCGCAAGGGCTCGAGCTACGGACCGCGCGAGCAGGGCCGCTACGCCATGGAGTTCTACACCACGGTGAAGACGGCCTATACATTCGCCGGCTAACTAAAACGGCGACGGCGCGAGCGCGAACCAGGCAGGCGAGCATGTCGACGGTAGACTGGAATGCGGACCTGACTTGGCTCAACCCGCCGCCGCATCATTCCTTTGCCGGTAGCACCGTGCAGGTGCGCACCGGCAAGGAGACCGACTTCTGGCGCGAGACCTTCTATGGCTTCCGGCGCGACAACGGCCATTTCCTCCATCGGCCGGTCGCCGGCGATTTCAGCGCCGAGGTCACGGTCAAGGGCGACTATCGGGTGCTCTACGACCAGGCCGGCCTGATGGTGCGACTGAGCGAAACGCACTGGATCAAGGCCGGTATCGAGTACACCGACGGCCTCGCCTATTTTTCCGTCGTCGTCACCAACGATGCCTCCGACTGGTCGCTGGTCGGCATCGCTGCCGATCCCAACGGCGTCAGAATCCGCCTGACCCGCCACGCCGAGACCATCCGCGTCCAGTATCTGGACGCCGCCGACGGCCACTGGAAGCCAGTGCGGCTCGCCTATTTCCCGCCGTCGAAGTCGGTCGATGTCGGCATGATGTGCTGCTCGCCGCAGCGCGAAGGCTTCGAGGTCAGCTTCTCGGATTTTTCGATCGGTCCGCCGATCCCAAGGGAACTGCACGACTGAGACGCTTCGAGCCCGCCCGCCGCGGCGGTAAGGACGTTCTTTCCCAAGCTCGGGCCGCAAGGGTATATGAAAGAAATTCCCACGCGCCGAAAGTCTCCTATGCCGTCAGGCCATCCGCTCATCCTCTTCTACACGACCTTCTTCGGCAAGCCGGTCGACATAGCGGCCATCCCCGCTTGCGCGGTGCCCGTCGAATGGACCAATGACCGCCGCCGCCTTGCCGAAGCCGCGGCGGTGGTGTTCCATCTTCCGGATTACCGCGAGATCGGCGACGCCCGCAAATATCCCGGCCAGACATGGGTCGCGTGGTCGATGGAGAACCCGCAGAACTATCCGCGCGCCGCCGCTCCCGGCTTTATGCGGCATTTCGATCTCACGATGACGCACGAGTCCGGATCGGACATCTGGACACCCTATCTCCAGAACGCGAGCTGGTGGGAGGCGATACGCAACAGCGCGATACCCTCCAAGACCGAGAGCGCTCCGGTGGTGCGTTTCCAGTCCGCGAGCATCGATCTCAGCGGCCGTGGGGCGTTCGCAGCCGAGCTTGCCGGGCATATCGGCGTCGATTCTTATGGCCGCTATCGTCCCACGCGACAGATCGAAGGCCCCGATCTCGGATCGCAGACCAAGATCGAGACCATAGCGCGATATCACTTCTGCCTGGCGCTGGAGAATTCGATCGCGCCCGACTACGTCACCGAGAAGATCTTCGATCCGCTCTGTGCAGGCAGCGTGCCGGTCTATCTCGGCGCCCCCAACGTCGGCGAGTTCGTCCCTGCCAATTCCTACATCGACGCGACGGCGTTCGGCACGCCGGCCGAGCTTGCCGCCTATCTCCGCCATCTGCTGGAGACGCCCAGCGCCTATGAGGCCTATTTCGCCTGGCGCTCGCAACCGCTGCCGGAGTCGATCGCCAGCCGCCTGCCTCTCCTGGAAACGCCGGCGAAATGCCGGCTGGCCGAGCTCGTCCATCAGCGCATGCAGCAAGGGCAGGGCCTGTCGCCGGGCTGGCCGTCGCTGCCGTTCGGCGGCGTCTCCTTCCTGCGCACCAAGCTGCGCCGCTGGCGGAAGTCTCGTTGACGCCGCAGGGCCCGGCTGTTCACATGGCCCGTGGAGGGCCTTGAACTTCGCAAGGTCTGCCGGCACGGTCATCGTCGACAAAAGGTAGGGGCAGCCGTCATTTGTGCTCGTCGTCGAGCCGAAGCCCGTGGCGAACCGCATCGCCGATGGCTTGCGGCCCGAACCGTGACCACACAGCTGCATGAGCTTGGGTCCGCTGCCTGGCCATGCGGGGCGGGTCCATGCACAGCGCGATGGCCTTCTCTGCCAGCCTTTCGTCCTCGTCGGACAGCAACACCTCTTCATCCTCGGCCAGGTCCAGGCCCTCGGCCGCCAGCCGCGTCGCCAGCACGGGAACGCCGAAGGCCATCGCCTCGAGGATCTTGATGCGCGTGCCGCCGCCGGATGAAAGCGGAACGAGGCAAAGGTGAGCCTTGGCCAATAACGGCCTTGTGTCATCCGGATCCTCGATGAGCGAAACGCCTTCCAGACCGGCCAGCGCCCGCACGGCCGGCATAGGCGAGCGTCCTGCAAGGACAACATTCGCCTGCGGCAGCGCCTGCCGGATGAGCGGCAGGATGTTGCGGACCAGCCGTTCGGCGGCCTCGATGTTAGGCTGGTATCCGAGATGGCCGACGAACAGGATGACTGGAAAGCCGTCTGAAAATGCGGGCTGCGCCGGCAATACCCTCGCAATGGCCTCGGCCCGTGGAATGCCGTTGGCGACGATGTCGATCGGCACCGTGCCGGAAGACGATGGCTCGAGTCTGTCGCGGTCAAGGCGCGAGCAGACCCAGATCCTGTCGACGATCCTCGCGGCCTCTCGTTCGAGGCGTTTGAGATCAGGCGCGGTGACCAGGGTGCCGTGGGCCCGTTCCAGCTGTCCGGCGAGATTCGATTCGACATTGTGCATGTCGAGGACGAGTTGCTCGGTCAGCGGCCGCAAAGGCCGAAGCAACCTGAACAGCGCAATGCCCTCGACGACGATCGTGTCCGGGCGGAACTCGCGGGCAAGCGCCTTGAGGCGGGCGAGCGCCCGGCGTGGAATCCGGCTCTCGCCCTTGGCTCGCCGCCAGCCCAGCCACGGGCCGCGCATTTCGCCCGCTTTGGTCAGGGCAACCACACCAATATTGCTGTCGAGCGGCTGCGCTTCGTCGGTCCGCGGACAGATCGAGACGAGGCGGACCCGCCCGAGTTCAGCTGCCGCCGTGGCATTGCCGAAATTCCGCAGATCGGCGCCCGATGTCGGTGGAAAGGCCGGGTCGTGGCAGACGATCAAGGTCCGGTGCTTCCCAAGCGCCGGCAGCGGCGTGGCCGGAGCCCTGGGCGGAACCAGCTGCCCGATGCGGACGCGGTACAGCCATGCCTTCCAGGCTCGGCCCAGAACCTGGTGGGGGCGAACGGCGCGCATCAGCAGCCGGAGACGCTGCAAGGCAGTCGGGGGAAGACCACTGCGCCCTGGCTTTAGAGGTTCTTGATCGACGTCCAATGGCTTAGCCGCTCCGCGATCAACGCCATGCGACGCTGATTGTCGTTCCCGTCCAGGATGGTCACGTCCTCCGGATCGGCGCGCAGATAGACGCCGGACGTGCGTGCATTTACTTCCGAGTTCGTATCCGATCGTGTCGTGAAGTATCCGCCGGCCTCGAACACATTGTCGCGCGGCGAAGCCTGGGCGGGAACGGTAGGGGCCGATTCCGGCTGGCTCGCGCTCGTCCATTCGTCCTGGGCGAACACGAAAGCGGCGAAGTCGACCTCGCGCGCAAGCTCGAGCAGGCGCCCCAGCGTGGTCGTCCCGGGATTGAAAACAGTTGTCCAGGGCTCGACATGGGCAATCTCCTCGAGGCCGCGCGTCAGCGCCTGCAACAGCTTCTTCTGCTTTCCGGAGGACCCCAGGAAGATTCGCGGTTTGGCCATCCATTTCCTCCAGCAAAGCGACTCACCTTAGCGTATGCGGACGGCCTTCCCCATTGCAACGGCAGCTGGCGTCGATGACATGCCGGCTGTTATGGCTCCGTCCGATGTTGGAAGAACTGCAGGAACAGTTCCCGCGGTGTTCCTGTGCTCGGACGCCGCCAGGGCATCACCATGGAAAACATCCAGATCACCGGCGACGCCCTGTGGTAGGAACAGGCATCGCGCAGGGTTCGCCGGCCAGGGCTCAACCACGCGCCGTCGCCGCATTCGCGCCATGCGTCTGTGCAATATGGCTTTCGGGCACTTGTTTGCCCGCGACAACATTTGTCGTTGAGTGCCGCGCGATAGGACGGTAAGTTATATTGCACTGCACAATGGAAGCCCGGATCGGGGAATGCCCGGGGCTTCGCACCGGCCTTTGACAGCCCGCTCCCGAGGGCTCAGCGAAAGAGATATCCGGTAGGGATATGAAGATTCCAAAGTCCTTGTTGATCGATCCGGAAAGGAATGCCGTCTATGGCACCTTCGCCGTTGCCATCTCGGTCTTCGCCTTTGCCTATTCCACCAATTTCGGCAAGGTGCTCATCCTCGCCTATTATGCAGTCTGGCTGCCGCTGATCCTGGTCGACTACCGGCGGTTCCTGCGGCATCTCTCCGATGCCTGGCTGCCGCTGCTGTTCGCCGCCTACATCTGCTTCTCGGTGTTCTGGTCGCATGCGCCCGGCACAACGGCGCGCGCGGCACTGCAGTATTTCTCGCACATATTGTGCGCCTATGTCGCCGCGCGCACGGTCAGTGTCCGCACGCTGGTCGTCGGCTCGCTGATCGGCATCTTCGTCGTGCTGCTCTATTCGCTGCGTGTCGGCGGCTACGCGCTCGACACGATTGACGGGACCACCAATTTCGTCGGTGCCTTCGGCTCCAAGAACCAGGTCGGCTTCTTCGCCTCGCTCGGCCTCTATTTCTGCTTTGTCTTTGCCATCTTCTACCGGCGCGGCTGGCAAAGCCTGGTCTGGACGGCGCCGATCGGCCTGCTGTCGCTGTATATGCTGGCGATCGCCCATTCCGCCACCTCGGTGGCGTCGCTGCCGGCGGCCGTCGGCGTCGTCCTTCTGCTCGCCGTGAGCAAGGTGCTGTCGCGCCGCTATCGGCGGGTGCTGTTCACGGTCGGCGCCTGCGCGCTGGTCGGCGCGGTCATGGCCGCGCTCAATCTTGGCCTGCTCGATTTCGTGCTCGGCATCTTCGGCAAGGACTCGACGCTCACCGGACGCACCTATCTGTGGGAGCAGGGATGGGAGGCCGCGCAGCAGTTCCCGATCCTCGGCTATGGCTACGCCGCCTACTGGGTGCAGGGCTTCGCCGAGGCCGAGCGGCTATGGGCCGAGTTCTACATCACCACCCGCACCGGCTTCCACTTCCACAACACCTATATCGAGACCCTGGTCGAACTCGGCTTTGTCGGTGTGACGCTGATCGCGATGGTCATCCTGCGGTCGTTCTGGGGACATGTCTCGTCGGTGGTCTTCCGCGACTGGCGCGCCGATTCGGTCGTGCTGGCGGGCGCGGTGGGTCTCATGCTGCTCCGCTCCTTTTTCGAGGTCGAGATTCTCGGCCCGTATTTCACCGCCTCCTTCATCGTCTATTACGGCCTGTTCAAGCTGCGCCCGGCGCCCTCGGCGGTTCGCCCGCAGCGCGCGTGCGTCGCGATCCACGAAGCGAAGCCCGCAAGCGGCTGACGCCGGTTCGGCGGCGAGAGAAGGGCGGTTCAGGCGATGGCGCGCGAGCGCTGCATCTGCCGCTGCAGGAAGCGCCGCACCGGCTCATCATAGATGCGCGTCGCAATGTCGGAGATGACGATCACCACGATCGCCATGGCGATGCCGAACCAGGGATGATTAGCGAACGGATCGATCGAGACGGCCTTGCCCGCTCCAGCGATGATCATCAGCATCGGCGTGTGAATGATGTAGATCGGGTAGGAGATCCGCCCGAGCCAGCTGTAGAGCTTCGACAGGCGCGGTGAGGTGGCCGCCACCGCCCCGACCGTCACCATGACCGGAAACAAAAGCACCACGCAGATCAGATCATAGGCGGCGCGTGCGCTGCCGCCTGCCGGCGCGATGGCGAAGATCACCAGCGTCAGCGCGAGCGCGATCTCGACCCAGTAGCCGCGCTGCAGGAAGCCGAGGCTCCCCTGATAGTGCGCCATGGATCGGCAGAGCAACACGCCGAGAAAGAACGAGAAGGTAACGCGCGGCAGGCCGCTGGCGATGGTCGCCCCGGTCATGCCGAAATCGAGCGTGCCGGAGAGCACCGCGGCAAGAACAAGCAAGGCAAGGCTGCCGGTGATCAGGCCCAAGAGCACCCGCTTCGACAGGACGAGGAACAGCAGCACATAGGCGATGTTCACCAGCAATTCAAAGAACAGCGACCAGGATGCGGGGTTGAGCGGGACGATCGTGTGGTAGGCGTCGCCAACCAGCGGGATGAAAAGCATGCCCGTCGTCAGCATCAGGGCGACATCGGACAACGGCATGTATTCGCCGGGCATTAGCCTGTTCTTGATCAGCAGGTAGAAGGCGCCGAGCAGCGTGCCGGCCAGATAGAGCGGATAGAGCCGTATCAGCCGGACCAGCAGGAAGGTGCCGAACCCCATCCCGCTCTCGATCTTGCGGTCATAGGCGTGCGCGATGACGAAACCGCTGAGCAGGAAGAACAGGTCGACAGCCAGATAGCTCGACGGCAGCACCTTGCCGTCAGCGATGAACGGCGAGAAGTGGTAGAGCATGACGCTGATCGCCGCCACGCCGCGCAACGCGTCGAGATTGAGGTAGATGTGACGGGTTGCCGGCTGCATTCGTGGCCTTCATCAGCGGATCGCTGCGCGACTTCTGCAGCGGCTCTCCTGCGCCCCGCGGGGCTGCCTTCTCAATTCTTGCCGGCGTCCGCCCGCGCCATACATGCCGATCGCCTACTGGCTGGCCATCGGCGCCAGCTTCACTTTGATCACGTCCCCAGGCTGCACCGGCGTATCCTCGGTCGCCGCGACCTCGGTCGTCTTGCCGTTGACCACCCGAACCAGCGCGTAAAGCAGGGCGGGTTGATCGCTGTTGGTCATGGCTGCCTGCGTGGCGGGGTCCGAGGCCACGGTCATCAGGCCCTTTTGCATGCCCACCCTGAGTTCTGCTTCTTTCAGGTCGGTTTCGACTTGCTGGCGGTCGGAGGCGAGGCTCGATCTCAGCGTGTTTTCGGCGTCGGTAGCGTCCTGCGTCGCCTTGCTGATCGACTGTTTGGCGGTAAGGATCGCCGTCTCGTAGTCCAGGATCTGCCCCTGCAGGTCGGCGATCGTCTGTTCCGAATTCAGCACCCGCGTCTGCACGACGAGGCCCTTCTGCGCCAGCGCTCCGACGCTGTCGAGCTGTTCCTTGGCGAGGTCCACCTGGCGCTGCTGGTTGACGATCTTCTTCTGCAGCGACTCGATCTCGTTCTGCAGAAGGTTCTTCAGGTCGTCCAGCGCCTGCAGCTTCAACTTGAGCTTCTTCTGATCGGACGTCAGCACAGCCATCTCGTCGGCGACGATCGTCGCCACCTTCGGATCGTCGGCGACTTCCTTCGGCGCCTCGAATGTCGTCTTGTCGGCGAGCTCGGCGTCGATGCGGGCGCGCCTGACGACGAGGCGAAGCCGCTGGTCGTCGTAGATGTCGTAGTTGCCTTTGGCGGTGATCAGGTCGCGATCCTGCTGCGGGCCATTCTCCGCGTTGCGGCGGATGCCGCCTGCGACGCTGATCGCCTTCAGCACGGTCAGTTCCGGCACATAGGGAAATTGCCCGGGACTCTGCACCTCGCCGGAAATGTAAAATGGCCGGAACTGCACCATTTCCACCGAAGCTTCCGGCCTGTCCGAAAGCGCCAGCTTACGCTGCAGCGTCTCGCTGATCACCGCGGCGATCTCGGCGGTGGTCTTGCCGGCGGCGGGCAATTCTCCCGCGAACGGAACCGACAGGGTCCCGGCCGGGCCGACCGAATACTCGCCATTGATGGCCGACCAGTCGCGGAACGTGCCCTCGACCGTCTGCCATTCGGCGATTCGGATGTTGAGCTTGTCCTGCGGCCCAAGCTGATAGTCGCCGGCCATGGCAGGGACAGCCAGCAAAAGCGCAAGGCCGGCGACAGCAAGCCGCGCCGGCATCATGGGGCGCGACAGACGGCTGTCGCGAAGGAGTCCGAATATGTCTGTTTTCAACTGAACGTTTCCGATCCGCTTGCCCCATCGCCCGATGAGCTTGCTGCCGGACGCCCGATCCGATGCGAGACGGCGTCCCAATCGAAGGCTGCCGTGCTCCTTGCGGAGCCCGGCCTTGCGGCTCAGTAGCTGCCGCGCGACATCCATACTGCAGGCACTGTCTTGAAGATGATGCGAATGTCCTCGAACAGCGACCAGTTCTCGACATAATGACGATCGAAGGCGACGCGGCTGTCATAGGACACGTCGTTGCGGCCGCTGACCTGCCACAGCCCGGTAAGACCCGGACGTGACTTCAAATAGTAGACCGCGGCGCTGCCATAAATTTCCAGCTCGTCGCGCACGACGGGGCGCGGCCCGACCAGGCTCATGTCGCCCTGCAGGATGTTGATGATCTGGGGCAGTTCGTCGAGGCTGAGTTTTCGCAGCACCTGGCCGACGCGCGTGACGCGCGGGTCGTTCTTCAGCTTGCGCGTCGCGATCCACTCGGCATTGGCTTCCGGATTGGCGGCAAGATGTGCGGCCAGAACCCGCTCGCCGTCTTGCACCATGGTGCGGAACTTGAGGCACGGGAAAATCCGGCCGCCGCGGCCGATGCGCTTGTGGCCATAGAAGATGCTCCCGCCGTCCGACAACTTGACGAGCAGCGCGACCATCAAGAACAGCGGGCTGAGCAGCACCAGGCCAGCCAGCGAACCGACGATATCGAAACCACGCTTAAGAAGCCCGCCGATCGGTGGCGGAAAATCAATGCCGGCGTGCGAAAAACCCGCATCGGCCGACTTGGCAATATCCCTCATGCCGCAACTCCATACGTTGAACGAATGGTTTACGGCACGATATCAAAAAAATGCTGCAGCGCAACACACAATTTCCCATCACGATGAAATAGTCACGTCATGAATTGACTAAATAATAAACGTACCCTGCCCATAAATTCACCTTTATGGCGTGTTTGTGACAAACTATGAGCAACGTAAGGAAATGTAGTGCCTTTTTGAGGCCGATTTTGGGCGAATCGTTCTTTGTCGCAGAGGGGATTGCCATAACTCACCCCCGAATCACTCACTTGGCCAAGTTATTC